>JBFMAX010000015.1 GCA_040755395.1 Nitrospirota bacterium | reverse complement strand
GGCCTTCGGGGCTGTGTTCCTCGGGGAAGTGTTCCCGAATTCGTTCCCATTGGTCGTCGCGCAGTCGCAGCATGAACGTGCTGATACCTAAGTATGTCCATGCTGTCAATGATTTTGAGATAGATTCTAGTTTCATGGCATGCTAGGTCTACCTACAGAGTTGTTAAGGTGCAAATGCAAAGAGTGATTAAGCCGCGCTATCTAATCATTGGGGCCTCGGGCTTTGTGGGGTCAAGCCTATACTCACGCCTGGGCTGTAACGCGGCTATCGCGACTTACTGTAAGAATCCAATAAGGGGTGGGATTTACTTCGATGCCAGATCAATGCGATTGCGTGATACGTTTTTGCGAGGGAATCATGGATTGACACATGCGTTCCTGCTGTGCGGCATTACGAAAATCGACGCTTGTGCACGCGATCCAGAGGGGACTGCTAGGGTCAACGTGCAGTCCATGAAGGAAATGATAGATGATCTTCTAACTGAAGGTGTAACACCTATATTTGCATCGAGTGATGCGGTATTCGACGGAACACGCGGATTGTGGAGGGAGGAAGATTTGCCCAACCCGATCTTGACATATGGACGACAGAAAGTTGAAGTAGAAAGCTATTTGATGAGGGTAAAACCCGCATGGGCCATTGCACGTTTGTCAAAAGTTGTTGGTTCAGCTGAAGACGTTCTGGTTGGAAGCTGGATCAAGAATCTAGAACATGGCGAGACGGTTTTTTGCGCGCACGATCAGATATTCTCACCAGCGTGTGTTGATGATGTTGTCACAGCCATTATCCGACTCGCAGAAGAGAATTGTACCGGTCTGTTTAATATCTGTGGGCCACGTCCCCTTAGTCGACTGGAGCTTCTCAATATCCTTGTAAGAGAAATTCAGCAGTACGTGCCGTTAAATCCCAACATTGTTCCTTGCTCATTAAAGGATCTTCCATTCCTAGAGACTAGGCCAATGAATACCTCGTTGATCGGCGAAAAGTTGTATTCCAGCATTGGCATGAGGTTTCAGGATATGGAGACCGTCTGCAAGAAAATTGTAAAAGAACGTTATAGGAATACACGTGGTTGTGAAGGGGTAACAGTGAGCTGATCCTTAGCGCTAAGAGTATCGAAGTGAAGACAAAGGGAGAGAAACAATATCAGGAAGCAATTAAGCAAGTGAAAAAGCGTGGTCATGAGCGTCTGGGTCTGATGACGAGCTGGGCATATTTTGATGACCCCAAGCGCTTAGCGTTTACTCTTTCACGGTACAAATTTGTGGCAAAAATGCTGTCGGGACGGCAACATGTTCTCGAAGTTGGCTGTGGAGATGCTTTTGCAACGCGTATCGTCCTCCAGGAAGTAGTGGCACTAACAGCCGTCGATTTCGATCAGAGCTTCGTTGAAGATGCTTGCGCTCGTATGACTGATCGTTGGGCATTCACGTGCACGCAGCATGATATTTTGGAAGGTCCAGTAAACGGCACCTTCGACGCAGCTTATAGCTTGGATGTGTTGGAGCATATATCTAAAGAGCAAGAAGATCGCTTCATTTCAAACGTGATTGCCTCGGTCATCGAGCACGGAGTGGTGATCATCGGTATGCCTTCCTTGCAGTCTCAAATTTATGCCTCTCCGCAGAGCAAAGAAGGGCATGTCAACTGCAAAGATCAGCACGAGTTAAGAAAGCTGATGGAGCGGTACTTCCATAATGTCTTCATGTTTTCCATGAACGATGAAGTTGTCCATACAGGATATCATGCAATGTCGCATTACAACTTGGCCTTATGCTGTGGAAAGAAAGCTCTTTGATCGTCTTCCGTTACATCGTTTTCATTTAGTGAGTTCTAGAAATTTTTGATTGCGATACGACCGGCATAATCTACTCGGTTTAAAAGAATTGGCAGCTTAAGCCTGGCAATGTATTCATCTACAGCTTTTCTTGCACCTCTGAAGTGGCCGTAGTCGTCAATGATTATGACTCCGTTTCGACTCAGTCTTGGGAACAAGTGGACCATTTCGTGCAAGGTTGAATTGTACCAATCGGTATCCAAGCGAAGTAAGGCGATAGCTTCGGGGGCTTTGTCCGGTATGGTTCTTTCGACCATGCCTTTAATGAAATGGAGAAGGTTGCGCGGATAACCAGTCCCTTCAAGGTTTCCCTGTACTTCATCGAGAGTTGCTAAGGCCCAGTCACTACTTTCATCTGTCCTCCTGTGTGGCAGCCACCCGTCAATGCCACGATTCCCCCAAATGTCCACGTCAAGTTTTTCGTCAGGCTTAGGTAGTCCTTCATACGTATCAAACAGATACAGATGTCTATTGACTTGGCCTAACCGGAGTAACGTATGTGCTGCCACCATCATGCTTCCGCCTTTCCATACGCCGCATTCAACAATATCGCCTGGCACTGAAGCTCGCTCAATATATTCAACTGCTTTGTAGAGTGCGTACATTCGGTCGGCTGATGTCATGGTGAATCTTCGACACTTTTCGTAAATTGGTAGAAAGTCTGCATCCATATCCTTTGTACCGGTGCGCACGTGATATTTGTGCATTTCCGCTTGATAGTCTTGGATAGTATCGTCTCCGGGTTCGTCGAGTGATGGTCCTACTGTGCTTAGAGAAGACATTGGGAGATATCCTTCCTGTGCTGCCGTTTTTAGATGTTGGTACGTGGGCTTCCGCAAAACCACGTAGCCGGCACGATCAATGCTCTTCAAAAGAAGCTGTTTCAGCATTCGAACCACGGGTACGAACCTCCCTAGTAGGTTGTCTTCGCTGCTCTTTTAAATCGGACTAAAGGTCGGAGGGTACGGTAACGGCAAATGCGGCCGAAGGTCAAGTTCCTTGTAACGGTTTGGGGAGATTCATATATCAAGCGTTTTCTTTCGCTTGCCCTACCGTCTTATCTGGCTTCTGGCAATCTGCCAGCCTTAGCGGGTTCAACTGAGCTCGAAGTAGTCATCCTGACCTCAAAAGACGATATTACTTTATTTGAGGCCGACTCGGCTTTTAAGCGGGTCAGTGGATTGTGCCGCACTAGGTTCATCCCTATCAATGATTTAATCACTTCAGGTTGCTACGGTGTTACCTTAACTCTGGCTTATGGGCGCGCCATTATCTCATTAGGTGAGGGCATGCGAAACACGCATTTTATTTTCATGAATGCGGACTTTGTTCTTGCCGATGGCTCGCTGCAAAGTCTGATAGGACATATCCTTGACGGCAGAAAGGTAGTCCTCGCGCCGAGTTTTAGGGCAGTAGTGGAAGAGATAGGTCCAAGGTTGAAAGTCATGGTTGATCGGGAAAAGGGAACTCTCACTATTACTCCACGGCAACTTGTGCGGTTGGCGTTGGAGCACAATCATCCTACAAACATTGCTAAGACTGTGAACCAAAGTTTTTGCCACATGGTCAATCCGAATCAGTTTTTCTGGCAGATAGACGAGAAGACAGTTATTGGACGACATTTCTTGGTTTTCCCGCTCTGTTTGAAGCCAGAAAGAGTAATCTCAAAGATCAACTCGTATTGCGACTACGGATTTATTCCAGAATTGTGTCCATCTGAAGACATGGTAGTCCTTCACGATTCCGATGACATTTTCATGCTTGAACTGGCGGCTCTTGATCAGGAAAGCCATCTTATTCGCGTGGGCAGGCAATTAACTGCTAAGGAAATCGCTAGTAGTCTGTCAGAGTGGACAACGTACGAACATCGAAAGCTGGCACGGCAAACTTTGGTCTTTCATGCGGGTGATCTTCCCTTGTCGCTTGAAGCTGTATTGTCAGAAGCAAACGATTTTATGTATCAGCTTGAACGCGACCTGACTAAACCGGAGTCCCATAAGTTTCACCGCTATTGGATTTCCGGAGTTCAGTATTGGCGTGAGCTTCGGAGAAGACAATGCCAACCGGATGACGTGCCGGAAATTGAAAATGGTCCAATAAACTTGACATATCTCATCTCTGGTTCGTTAAGTAAGCTAACTGCTTATGGGAAAAGATTGTTATTAGGCTACCCACCTTGTGTTCGACCATGGCATTACGCATGGCACGATTATCATCAGGTTAGGAAACTCGTTTCAGAAATGCTAGGAACAACTGAGAGGATTGTCTTTGTAAGCAACAGCTTTAATCCGATGGGAAGCTTGCTATCTCGAATAGACCATCGTAGTCAGCTTCAGCATGTCACACTGCAGGAACTTTTTGCGTCGCCCAACAAATTTGTATCGTCCTCAGGTTCTTGTGAGCCTGTTCATTACTTTTGCTACTTATCGAAGGAAGAGCTGCACTTGGTAGGAAAGATAATTGACACTGTCCGACAAGATTTGTCAAAGAGCGCGGAGTTAGTGTTATTTGCTGATAACCTGTCTACGATGGGGCAAGGTGATCTAGTCAAACTTGTCAGTTCAATCACAGCAAATGAACTTCGGAGATGCTCCGTATCATTTGTTGGTGGGAGGTTGAAGAACTATATTGCATGGTCAGTAAGTGCGCTAACGTCGGCCTATGCGCGCGGCGGTGTGAAGTCACTGCCTTTTGTTGCGCCAGCTTTTATGCTTCTGCTGGTTGTGAGTGCGCTAAATAACGTCTTGCTGATACTGGCAGGTAATAGGAGAAGAGGTGTAACGCGTTGCAGCAGCATTTTGATTCGTGTGGATTTTAGGGCCAGGTATGAACCTACATGGATTCCCGGAGCTCAAAGACACAATCGGAACAATCCAGTTAATGATATTTGTGTATGATTGCTGGAATTCAAAAGGAACCTGTAGACAGCTTGAGTGCTTCTAATGCTGTAGCGGCTTTAATCCAGCTCGAAGATGAACGCTACCTCATGCAGCACCGTGATAACGTGCCCCATATCTGGTATCCGGGGTATTGGGGCTGTTTCGGTGGAGCGGTAGATGAAGGAGAGGACCCTCTGGAGGCTTTAAAACGTGAGCTGTATGAGGAGCTAAGTTTTTCAATAACCAAAGCCATCTACTTCACGCGATTCGACTTCGATCTGCGCAAGATCGGCAAGGGGACTTACTATCGAATCTATTATGTAGTTCCAATGAGCCAAAGAGAACAGGAACGTATAGTTTTGCATGAAGGGCAAGGAGTTAAGGCGTTCTCTGGCGAAGAGTTGCTCAGCGAAATACGGCTCGCTCCTTACGACGCTTTTGCACTATTTCTTTATCACAATCGCAAAAACATCTTATAGCGTTCGTCAGGTCCTTCATAAACACAAAGTTAGAGCATTTAGGTACTGCTCCTTTCGACCCCGCTTTTCCACTAACAGATCAGCGAAGATGGCACGGTCGATGTGACCTTGTGTTTTACTCGACAACGCAGAAGATTGAACAGTGTGAAGAGGGATTGTCTTGACGCCCCAGTATGACAAAGCGTTCACAGATGTGATTCAGGGGCTCCTGAATTGGCGAATGTGGGTACGCCTAGGCTGGCAGGAAAACAAGCGGCGCTACCGACGAACGGTGCTCGGGCCGTTTTGGACAACGTTGTCTGTAGGGGTGTTTATTGTCACACTCGGTTTTGTGTGGTCGCAATTGTGGAAACAAGATCCCAAAGTCTACTTGCCGTTTTTGGCATCCGGGATGGTTGTCTGGGCGTTGGTGGGAACCGTGATTACCGAAGGCTGCCAGGTGTTTATTGCCGCTGAGAACCTCATAAAGTCACTCAAGATCAATTATACGGTACTGGCCTGCGCGGTAATGTGGCGCAATGTAGTTGTGCTGGCCCACAACGTTGTGATTTTTGTGCTTGTAGCCATTTATGGCGATGTGTCATTGAACTGGCAAACACTCTTGGCTTTACCTGGCCTGTTGCTAGTGGCCATGAACGGGATCTGGATGTGCCTGTTGCTGGGGTTACTGTGCTCTCGATTTCGGGATATTCAGCAGGTAATCACTACTATGCTTCAGGTGGCGATGTTCGTTACACCAATTTTCTGGTCGGCTGATCAGCTCGGCGCGCGGTTCAAATCTGTCGTGGATTTCAATCTGCTCTACCACTTGGTTGATGTCGTTCGCGCGCCGCTTCTAGGGCACGCACCCTCAAGCAGGACCTATCTTTCTGTAATGGCTGCAGCCTTTCTTGGTTGGAGCCTCACCATTGTAGTCTTCAGCCGGTTTCGACGTCGCATTCCCTATTGGTTGTAAATGGTGCTGAAGTATGGCCTCTCTCATTCTTGACAACGTCACGGTGGATTTCCCGATCTACGGCGCGCAGAAATCGTTCCGGAGCGCATTACGGGCGGCGACTGGCGGGCTGATCCGGCGGGAAGGCGCCGACCGTCACGTCACAGTCCGAGCCTTGGATCATTTTTCGCTGACAGTCAAACACGGTGACCGGCTAGGGATCATCGGCCACAACGGTGCGGGCAAGTCCACGTTGCTGCGTGTCTGTGCAGGAGTCTATGAGCCGAGTGAAGGACGAGTCTATATCGAGGGCAAGGTGTCGCCTTTGTTTAACACGTCGCCCGGTCTCGACCCCGATGACACGGGCTATGAGAATATCATCACTTGCGGATTGTTTCTCGGGATGACCCGGGATGAAATTGCGCAGAAAACCCCGGACATCGAGGCATTCTCAGAACTGGGGGACTATCTTTCCTTACCTGTCAAAACCTATTCGACGGGCATGCTGACTCGATTGGGTTTTGCGATTGCGACGGCAATCGATCCAGAAATTCTTATTTTGGACGAGGGGCTGGGCGCCGGTGACGCGCGCTTTGCGGAGAAGGCCAAGAAACGCGTGGATGCGCTCATTGCGCGGGCCAGCATTCTGATTCTCGCCTCCCATTCCGATGCGTTGATCAAATCCCTGTGTAACCGAGCCATTCTTTTGCAAAGTGGCCGTATCGTGACAGAGGGTAACGTGGATGAAATCATCGAGGTCTATCGGAAGGTGAACGGAGCTTCTTCGTAGGGAGCGGTGAGGATAGCTGCTTTTCTTCGCGGGTCTAGCAAACCTCCATGGCAAGACCGCTTCCCCTTCTTGCCCTTAGAGATGAAGTTGCCCCCGTTTTTTGGACAGGTCGTGAAGCCAAGATTGTGGTAGAACGGCAAGTCAAAAAACCGGGAGGGGGCAGATGGCGCAGCAGCGAAAGACGCATTCGGAGGAGTTCAAGGCGCGGGTGGCGGTGGAGGCGATCAAAGGGGTCCGAACGTTGAGTGAGTTGAGCGCGGCCCATGGCGTCCACCCCACCGTCATTCCCTATTGGAAGCGGCAGTTGCTGGCGGCGCGCCGGAGGTGTTTCGGCGCGGCCCGGTAAGCGGGATCCGCAGCGAGGAGGCGGTGACAGCCCCGCTGTACCAGGAGATCGGCCGGCTGAAGATGGAACTGGAGTGGCTCAAAAAAAGCTCTGAGCGTGCCCCGGGAGACCCGACGCGGATGGATTCACCCCGAGCCCACGGCCATGTCGATCGTGCAGCAATATGCGCTGGCGGGCCTGGCCCGCTCGACGTACTCCGACGAGCCGGTGCCCGAACGGGCCGAGAATCTGGCGTTGATGCGCCTGCTCGACGAACTGTATCTCGATCGGCCGTTTTACGGGGTGCCGCGGATGACCGACTGGCTGCGGACCTTGGGGTACGCGGTCAACCACAAGCGGGTGGCGCGCCTGATACGGGTCATGGGCTTGCAGGCGGTGCTGCCGGGCCCGCACACGAGCCGGCCGCAGCCGGCGCATCGGACGCACCCGTATTTGCTGCACCAGCTCGCGGTGGTCCGGCCCAACCAGGTGTGGTGCGCGGACATCACGTAGGTGCCACGGCGGCGCGGGTTCCTGTATCTGGTCGCGGTGCTGGACTGGTTCAGCCGCTACGTGCTGGCGTGGGCGTTGTCCAACACGCTGGACGCGCTGTTCTGCGTGGAGGCAGTGGACCAGGCGCTGGGGATCGGCCAGCCCGAGATCTTCAACACGGACCAGGGGGCGCAGTTGATGAGCAACGAGTTCACGCGGCGGCTGGAGGGCGCGGGGATCCGGATCAACATGGACGAGCGCGGCCGGGCGCTGGACAACATCTTCGTGGAGCGGCTGTGGCGGAGCGTGAAGGACGAGGAGGTCTACCTGCGGGACTACGCCGACGGAGCCGAGGCCTGGGGCGGCTTGGATCGGTATTTCACGTTCTACAACACCGAACGACGGCACCAGAGCCTGGGCTGGCGGACGCCGGCGGAGGTGCACTTCGCATGAGAGGGGGGTACTCTGGTATGGACCGGCGGGCGATCGCCTCGTATAACCGATCCTGGAGCGAAGTTCTGAGCGCCCCCCGGCTCAAATGACGGATCGGGGCAGTCGGCATGTCTCCCGGCCCCTTCTGTCGGCCGGGAGACCTCGGAACGAAAGGCGGCTGCAAGACGGAAATCCATTACTTATTTTCGGTTAAAACCTATCCAAACAATGGGGGGAAGCTCAGGGAATACCTCTTTGGTCTTCATTCGCTCTCTACGCTGATTTGGGGCCAAGTCAAGGGCTGGGTAGAGTCAACCGTGTACATGAGCGATTCCTTGACCCCTCACCTCAAGGACCTGATCTTTTTACTTCATGCAAGTGGAGTGAGAGCCGTCATGCGGCATCTGATAATTGGTGATGGTGGTCGTCTTTGGCCTGTCGGTTTCCCTTACGACATGGGGGTGGGTGGATTTGTGGAGGCGTCCTCGGTACTGGTGGGTTCCATTTCTTTCACTCTGGGGTACGTGGTATGCGGCGTACTTGTATAGTGCTCGCTTGATCGAACCATTTCGGCATACAGGCCCTGTGTATCCACTCCTTCTCATCTGCCTGCTATGGGGCGCCTTTCGGGTTGCTCAATGCATACGAGAAAGACTGTTGGCTAGGAATGAATCATCCTGGTCACAGGGCCTCCAGGAGCGAATACGCAGGAACTTCAGCCAAGGATGGTCCTGAAGTGCTTGCGAGTCCTCGCGTCCAATGATCCGCATCGTGCATGTGATTTCCGATCTCGATATGGGCGGCGCCGAAGTCATGCTGGCAAAGCTGGTCGGGGGAATGGATCGGAGACGATTTGCGAATACCGTCGTCTCCCTGATGGATTTTGGGATCCTGGGCAAAGAGATAGAAGCATCGGGTACTGTTGTATCGTCTTCGGACATGACCCGAGGAAGAATTGATGCTCGGGCCATCTTCCGGTTAGGTGGCATCCTCAAAGCCATCCGACCTACGCTTGTGCAAAGCTGACTCTACCACGCAGACCTGTTGACCTTTCTTGCTGCGAAACTGGGTGGGTCGTTGCCCCTTCTGTGGAATATTCGTTGTTCGGACATGGATCTCACTCGGTACTTGATCCAGACACGCCTTGTCAGAAAGGTCTTGGCGTTCTTATCTCGGTATCCTGCGTCACTGATCGTGAATAGCGAGGAAGGCCGGCGTCGGCATGAACGACTGGGATACCGACTTCGTCGCTGGGCCATGATTCCGAACGGCTTTGACTTGGAGCGATTTCAGCCGAACCAGGCGGTGCGTGAGCGCATCCGAAAAGATTTAGGGATCGCTTCCTCTGTTGTGTTGATCGGGCACGTGGCTCGTGTCGATCCAATGAAGGATCATGATTCATTCCTGGCCGCTGCTGAGATTGTGGTGGGTCACCGTTCCGATGTGGAATACTTGCTCGTGGGGAAGGATACGGAGACGCTGACTCCAAAATTGATGGGTATGAAATTGAAGAATCACGCACATATTCTCGGTTTGCGGAAGGACATCGACCAGCTACTTCCGGCCCTTGATGTGCTGTGCCTCAGCTCCGCATTTGGTGAAGGATTTCCCAATGTGCAGGGGGAGGCCATGGCGTGCGGTGTGCCCTGTGTGGTAACGGACGTCGGGGATGCGGCCGTAATCGTCGGTGAGACGGGCCTCGTAGCTCCCCCGCGCAATCCCGAGTCGTTGTGCAAGGCATGGTGTGTAGCATTGGCGTGGACCGCCCAGGAACGTGCGGCTCGAGGGCGGCGGGCGCGGGAGCGGATTGCTGCACAGTTTACGGTGGACCGGATGGTCGAGATGACGCTGAGGGAACTGGAGCGGGTGGCCGGAGGGTCGCTGCCAAGGACGGGGCGATGAACGGGTTTCAAGACGAGGCCAAGAAGAAAGCGGTCCGGGAGCAGTTCGATGCGCTGGCCCGAGACCGCGCGTGCTGGCAACGCTGAAAAAGGTGCTCTGGCGGGGCGATTATCCGCGCATCGAACAAGGCCGTGTGTACTTCGGCGAGTCCGATCCTTTCCAAAGTGTACCCCGGTGTTGTTCAAAGAAGACGACCTATGGAACGGTTATTCTGAAGAGACCAACGCTCCATACGGGTTGGTCCCCAAAATGCTACTGGTGCAGTCACAAGCCTACCGCCAGCAATATGGCTTCAATTCGATCGTCTTGTTTCCGGTCAATCTCTATGGACCCCGCGACAATTTCGATCTGGAGACGTCGCATGTCATTCCGGCGCTGATCCGTAAATGCGTTGACGCGATGAGTCAGGCGGCCTCCAACCTTTCTCCTCCAACGTTAACCGTTTGGGGGACCGGCACACCTACCCGCGAATTCCTCTATGTCGAAGATGCAGCGGAAGGCATGCTATTGGCCGCTGAACATTACAACGCAAGTGATCCAGTCAACATCGGAGCGGGGTTTGAGGTGTCGATTAGGGAGTTGGTCGACCGGATCACAGTATTGACAGGGTTTAAAGGGGCAATCATCTGGGATACGTCCAAGCCCGACGGCCAACCTCGCCGCTGTCTTGATACGAGCAAGGCAGAGAAACTCTTCGGATTCCGGGCCACGACTTCGCTGAACGACGGGCTGCGCAAGACCATTGACCGGTATAAAGCGACGGCTCTCCGGCCGCGGTGACCGCCTGTTGTGATCACGATCGTTCACCTCATAACCGATCTTTCCACCGGCGGCGCGGAGGCGATGCTCTTTAAGCTCCTCTCGAGCCTTGATCGACGGTTTTCCTCTCTTGTCGTCTCTATGACCGATGCGGGCACCCTCGGCCCCAGCATTGAAGCGCATGGAGTTCAAGTTGTGACCCTGGGTATGCGACGAGGGAGGCCAAGCATCCGAGGCCTGTGGGCGTTGAGTCGGCTGCTACGCAAGGAGAGGCCTCAGATCCTGCAAACCTGGCTGTACCATGCTGATCTGCTCGGCCTGGTCGCAGGCAAACTTTCGGGTGTGCCGGCGATTGCCTGGAACGTGCGCTGTTCCAATATGGATATGCGCGATTATAGGAGTCTGTCGGGGTGGACCGTGCGCATGCTGGCTTCACTGTCTGCTTGGCCGGGCCTCGTGATCGTGAATTCGGAGACTGGACGGCAGGTTCACGAGCGGTTGGGCTATCGGCCGCGGCGCTGGGCGGTCATCCCGAACGGGTTCGATCTGGAGCAGTTTGCACCTGATCCAGGGGCCCGCCAGAAACTCCGTTTGGAACTAGGCCTTCCGGGAGACGCGCTGCTCATCGGCATGGTCGCGCGCTATGATCCTATGAAAGATCACGCGACCTTTTTGCAAGCCGCTCGGCTGTTGTTGAGGACGACCACTGAGGCGCAGTTTGTTCTCGTCGGGCTATACATGGGTCATAGCAACAAGGAACTCAACCGGATGATCGAAAGCTTGGATGTTGCCGACCATGTGCATTTACTGGGAGAGCGGAATGATGTGCCGGCGATTCTGGCAGCCTTGGACCTCGCGACCTTATCGTCGGCCTACGGTGAGGGGTTCCCCAACGTGGTCGGCGAAGCCATGGCCTGCGGGATCCCGTGCGTCGTGACGGATGTCGGGGATTCGGCCTTGCTCGTTGGAGACACTGGGAAAGTCGTGCCTCCTCGAAATCCAGAAGCCTTGGCGAACGCGTGGGCGGAATTGATTGACATGGGACCTGACGGCCGTCGTCGCTTGGGTGAAGCGGCTCGCCAACGCATCAAAGAGCATTTCGACCTCAACACGATTGTGAAGCGCTACGAACGGTGCTACGACGAGCTGGTCTCGGCGGCCACTCGTGTTGGGGATTAGATGTCATGTGCGTCGTAGCGGAAGTGCTCGGTCGTCCCGGCTCCGCCCTCACGCGAACGGGCAAGGCGATGGCGGCGTGTATCGGTCTCGGTGATCTATTGAGGCGATGGGCGGCTTTGGTTATATTCAGAGTATGAAAACGGCGGTTTCCATTCCTGACGAAGTGTTCGCACGAGTCGAGCGGCTCGCCCGGCGCGCGGGAAGGTCTCGCAGCGAGGTGTTCAGTGAGGCGCTCCGAGAGTACCTGGCGCGCCATGCCCCGGACGAGGTGACTGACGCGATGGATCGCGTGTGCGAACGGGTGCAAACCGAGCGAGACCCGTTCGTCCGCGAAGCTGGCCGGCTGGTCCTGGAGCGCATCGAGTGGTGATCTCCGGTAGTGGCCCCCCTGGAAAGAGCATCCTCGAACAATTCATCCCCTTTCTTTCGTCCTCAATGAGTCTGGTCAACTGACCCTGATCCGAAACTATTTGTCTCGGAAAAAATGCCTTTCTCCGCTTCCCGAAAGGCTCCTCTCCCTCCCGTGGGAGGGAGAGGAGACAGGTGAGGGTGGTGTCCGAGAAGAACCCCCTCACCGCAGCCTCTCCCCCAATGGGGGCGAGGAGAATAGAGGACTCAAGATCGGAAAGAATTTCGGATTAGGGTTAGCCCTTCCGAAACCGCCATCCCGACCCTTTCCGTGTTGTCTGTGAATTGTCGGCTTGCTGTGATCCAAGCCTTCCGTAAGAACTTCTCGTGTTTCGGCGGATCGTCTTAAACCTCGCTGCTCTGTGTATCGGGACCTTCATTGCCCTGGCAACTGCCGAAGTCCTGGCTAGGTTGCTTCATCCGCTCTCCACGGTCGAATACCTTATGGATCCTGAGGTTGGCCCAATCCTGGCGCCTCATCAACACAGCCGCTGGGTGAACGAGGACTATGATGTGGTCATTCTTACTAACAGCGCGGGGTTCCATGACGTAGAGCACGCGATTGCTAAGTCTCACGGGGTCTATCGGATCTTGGTCCTCGGGGATTCGTATATCGAGGGCCTGCAAGTCCCGATTGAACAGAATTTCACTCGGCAACTCGAGCGAATGGTTGGAGACTGGATAACAGAAAAACAAGTGGAAGTGATCAACCTGGGTGTATCCGGCTCGGGACCAGCGCAGTATTACCGGATTCTCGAAACAAAGGGACTTCTCTACGGACCGGACCTGGTTCTCATGGCGGTGCTTCCGGACAATGATTTTCGTGATAGTTACCGAAGTCTGAGCGGGGCGGTGTTCAAACCACATTATGCTATAGGGAAGGATGAAAGTTTGGAATATCTCGCACCGCAGGTTTCGGGGATCGGTGCCGGCCTGAGGCCATTCCTGCGGAGGAGCGCTTTTCTCCATTTGGTCCGTCAGGGTACTGCTTCCTTGCCCATTGAGAGTTGGCTTGCAAACGTAGGGGTCCTGGCGCCGGCCGGCGCGAAAAGTCAGGGAGTCAGCCCTGCCTTGATCCCGGAGGATTGGTACGTCTATGTCGCAGATCCGCCTGAGCCATGGCCCGAGGCGTATCGCGTGACGCTGAGAATGATCAGGGAGTCGAAAGAATTGGCCGAGCGGCACGGCGCGAAGTTTTTGGTGATGCTCATCGCGTCGACCCAGATGGTTGAGGAACGATGGAACGAGGCGTTGCGGGGGTACGCCGGCGCCAAGTCCATCACCTGGGATTTCTCGAGACCTTATCAGGCGATCGAGAAGCTGGGAAAAGAGTTCGGGTTTGAGGTGATCAACCTGCTTCAGCCGTTCCGGCAAGATTTTCTGGAGACCGGGCAGTCTCATTCATGGCCTCACGATGGCCACTGGAATGAGAGAGGGCACAGGCTCGCGGCGGAGGTCGTGAACGCCCATCTGCTTCAACATCGTGTCATCTACCGGTTGAACTGATGGACCGACCCCCGAGTGGCGACGGACATCGATCAAACGCCGCCGGCCATCTGGAGATGGCCAAGGCGCTGACGGATTTGATCTGCCGCTCCGTCCGCACCGTGTCTGTTTCCTGTAAGGCGCGTGCGTCTCAAACTGCATCGGCGGTCTCGAACTTCGAATGATCTTTGACTCGGCCGTTTTTCACATCCGGAATCCGCTCTTCTCGATTCTCGGTCCATGCGCGGCATAGCGGAAGTGCTCGGTCGTCCCGGCTCTGACCTCAGCCGAACGGTCGCGATGGTGGCGTCGGTGCACAATCGTGGGGCCGAATGCTACCCAAGGTTTGGTGCGAAGCGATACAGGCGGGTTTATGGCTTCAGTGTAAAGCCGGCGCAGTGGCGGGGGCGGACCAGGGAGAAATGACGGCGATCTGTCGTGAGGATCTCGCGGATCTTCAATCGCTCGGCTATCGCCACGAGCGAGGCATCTACGAATCCGAGGCGGGCGTCTTGATATTGGTCCATGACTTCAACCGTTCGGGAGAGGTCCGCTTTACTTAACGGTTCCACTCTCACGTCACCATGCTGAACGGACCGGACGAAGGACACTTCCGCGGCGGAACCTAAGTATGTGCCGATCAAGTAACAGACTTCCGGGAGGACGGTCACGGGGACGACGAGTTGTTGCCGGTGAGTCTCCAGGAACGTGCGGACACGATCATGCCACCCGTCATCTTGGTCGGCCATGGCGTAGAGCGGGCCCGTGTCGGTGAGAATCGGTCTCACCGCTTTCGACCTCTATGGGGGCTGATCCAGAGGAGTTCTTCCGCGTGCTCGGCGATATCTTTTCGTCCGCTCCGACCGAGCCCCAAAAAAGACGGCAGGGTCGTGGCCGGGTGCCGCCGGCCGACGTACTCTTCGAGCGCCGCGCGAATGGCTGCCGATATGCTCATGCGTTCCTTTTCGGCGAGGCGACGCAATGCCGCCAGCAGCGATTCCTCCACAAAGATAGTGGTTCTCTTCATGGCATACCTTTCATATATGACAGTATGCTAGAAGATGAACATACCCCTGTCAAGCGCGATACACGGGACCGGTTGCTGCTTCGGACGTGCGCGTGTCTTTCGGTGATCTGATCTCTTGTCGCGAGGCAGGTCTTTGGTCATATCGTTCGTGTGCCGACGGCAGAGCCAAATCTTCCGCCGGCTGTTTGCAGAGTAAGGGAAGACGCGGTGTGCGGGATAGCAGGTGTGTTCGGCTACGAGGGCTCCGACCTCAACGAGACGGTTGAGGCGATGGTGGCGTCCATTCGCTACCGTGGGCCGGACGATGCCGGAGTATGGTGCGAGCCCAGCCGTGGCCTTGCGTTAGGGCATGCGCGTCTGGCGATTCTCGATCTTTCACCCGAAGGCCATCAGCCGATGGTCTCGGCCAGCGGGCGGTATGTGATCTCCTACAACGGCGAGGTCTATAACTTCCTCGATCTCCGGCGGGAGCTGGAAGAACGCGGGGCAAAATTCCGCGGGCATTCGGACACCGAAGTCATGCTGGCGGCGATCGAGCAGTGGGGGGTGCAGTCGGCCGTTACCCGCTTTGTCGGCATGTTCGCGTTTGCGCTCTGGGATCGCGCCGACCAGATGTTGTATCTCGTGCGCGACCGGCTGGGAATCAAGCCGCTCTATTTCGGCTGGGCGGGCCGGAGCGTTGTGTTTGCCTCCGAGGTCAAGGCGCTTCGTTGTCACCCCCACTTTCGTCCGGACATCGACCGAGACGCGCTGGCGCTCTATCTGCGGCATGGCTATATTCCGGCTCCGCTCTCGATTTACCACCAGATCTACAAGCTGCCACCCGGCTGCCTGCTGATGGTCACCCCTGACCGGGCCATGCAGGCCGAGGGTTTCTCTCCCGATCCCGAATCGCCGGACGGTTGGAAACCGGTGCGGTACTGGTCGGCGCGGACGGTCGCCGAACAGGGGTGCGCGTCGCTGTTCCGAGGATCCGAGGCGGAGGCGGCGCAGGAGCTGGATGCGCTGCTGCGTCAAGCCATGCGGCTCCGCATGATCTCGGATGTGCCGCTCGGCGCGTTTCTGTCAGGCGGGATCGACAGTTCCACCGTCGTGGCCCTCATGCAGGCGCAAAGCTCGAGGCCCGTCAGGACTTTCTCGATCGGCTTTTATGAGGATGAGTACAACGAGGCTCAGCATGCGAAGAAGGTCGCGCAGCACCTGGGGACGGAGCACACGGAGCTGTATGTCACGCCGCAACAGGCGATGGCGGTGATCCCGCGCCTGCCCGCGATGTACGATGAACCGTTCGCCGATTCGTCGCAGATTCCGACGTTCCTGGTGTCCGAATTGGCGCGCCGGCATGTCACGGTGAGTCTGTCCGGCGACGGCGGCGACGAACTCTTCGCCGGTTACAACCGGTATTTCGTGGGTCGCAACCTGTGGCGGAAAATCGGGTGGGTGCCGGCGGGCCTTCGGCAGGCCGTCGCTCGGGGACTGACGGTGCTGTCGCCCGCCACGCTGAACACGGTGTTTCGGCGCCTGGGTGCTTTGGCGCCGGCTTTCCAGAATCCCGGAGACAAGCTGCACAAATTGGCGGGGATTCTGGCGATGGACAATCCGGAACGCATGTATCTCGGCTTGGTGTCGCTCTGGCAAGAGCCCTCGTCCGTGGCCCTCGGCGCCGCGGAGCCGTTGACCGCGATCACTGATCCGTCCCGGTGGGCCAAGCTGGATGACTTTACGTTGCGGATGATGTATCTGGATTTGGTCACCTATCTGCCGGACGACATTCTGGTGAAGGTCGACCGGGCGAGCATGGCGGTCAGTCTCGAAGCGCGGGTGCCTTTACTGGACCATCGCGTCGTGGAATTCGCCTGGCGGCTCCCGCTGTCGTTGAAGATTCGTCGGGAAGGCGAGGGCAAGTGGATTCTCCGCCGGGTGCTCGATCGCTATGTCCCCAAGGAGTTGATCGAGCGGCCCAAAATGGGATTCGGCGTACCGATCGACCATTGGTTGCGCGGGCCGCTCCGGGACTGGGCGGAGTCATTAGTGGATGAACGCCGTTTGCGGCAGGAGGGATTTTTCAATCCGCAACCGATCCGGGAGAAGTGGACCGAGCATCTTTCCGGGAAACGGAACTGGCAGTATCCGCTGTGGACGATCTTGATGTTCCAGGCGTGGATCAGACCGGAATGAACGCGCGGCCACGCCTGCTGTTTCTTATCACCGAAGACTGGTATTTCTGGTCGCATCGCCTGGATTTGGCCAGAGCCGCGCGGGACGCCGGGTTCGATGTGTCGATCGCGACGCGGGTGACCGAGCATGGGGAACTCATCAGACGAGAAGGCTTCCGGCTCCACCCCCTTCGTCTCGAGCGGCAGTGCCGCCGTCCGCTCGCGGACCTCATGGCTCTCCTGGAGATCGTTCATTTGTACCGGCTGGAGCAGCCGCAGCTTGCGCACCATGTCGCGATGAAACCCATTGTTTATGGATCGCTGGCAGCATGGTTCGCCGGCCTCCCTGCGGTCGTCAACGCCTTCGCCGGACTCGGCTATGCCTTCACCGAGCAGGAACGCCGCCGTGGAATGCTCCGCTCCGTGCTATTGCGGGCGTTGAAGGTCGCCATCGGACTGAGCCGGTCGGTGGCCGTATTTCAAAACAGTGAAGATCGGAATTACCTGGTCGCGAAGGGGGTCGTGCGATCGGATCAGACGCGGATCATCGCCGGCTCCGGCATCGATACTGAGCGGTTTGTCCCCGGCGCGCCGGCGTCGGGTGCGCCGATCGTGCTACTGGCCTCCCGGATGCTTTGGGACAAAGGGGTGGCGGATTTTGTCCGGGCCGCGCGGGAGGTGAAGCGCAGAGGCGTTCAGGCGCGGTTTGTCCTGGTGGGGCGATGCGATCCCCAGAATCCGGCGGCGATTCCTCCGAGCCGCCTGCAGGAGTGGGTGGACGCGGGCGACATCGAATGGTGGGGGCACCGCGAGGATATGCCGGCCGTGCTCTCCTCTGCGACGCTGGCCGTCCTGCCTTCGTTCCGTGAAGGTCTTCCCAAGGTGCTGCTCGAGGCGGCGGCCTGCGGGAAACCCATAGTAGCGACGGACGTGCCGGGGTGCCGCGCGGTTGTCCGGCATCAGTCGAACGGGCTCCTGGTGCCGCCGCGAGACCCCGGCGCGTTGGCGGACGCGATCGCGTTGCTGCTCGCCGATGCGGATCGCTGCGCGGCGATGGGCCGAGCCGGCCGCGACATGGTGGTGCGCGAGTACTCCGTGTCGAAGATCACCGGAGCTACGCTGGCGCTGTATCGCGAACTGCTCGATCTTCGGGGAGATGGACGGCAGGCGCAGGTGTTGGCATGACACGGGTTCTGATCACCGGCGCCGGGGGCTTTCTGGGCAAGGTCCTTGTCGAAGCCTTGTTGAGCCGGGGCTACGCCGTTCGCGCCTTGTATCACCATGCCGGTCCGCCGCTTGGCGAGAGCCGGTGCGAGGTAGTCACCGGCGATGTGCGCGACCGAGCGGCCATGAAGGCCGCGGCGACGGAATGCCGGGCGATCGTCCATTTGGCCGGCAAGGTCCACGCGCTCGATGAGGCGCATTCGGACGAGCAGGATTATGAGGCGATCAACGTCGAGGGAACGCGGCATCTGCTGGAAAGCGCCGCTGCGGCGGGCGTCCGATTGTTCATCTTCGCCAGCAGCGTGAAAGTCTTTGGTGAGACCACCTGTGGTTGTGTCGATGAGTCCCGGCCGCCTGCGCCTGTCACCGCCTATGCGAAGTCGAAATGGAGCGCCGAACAGCTCGTTCACGACCTTGCTCGGTCCGGCGGGTTTCGCAGTGTCTCTCTTCGGCTGCCGATGGTGTACGGGCCCACGGACAAGGGGAACCTGTTCCGGATGATCGCGGCGATCGATCGCGGCTGGTTTCCGCCGATTCCCCCTCTCGCGAGTGTGCGCAGCATGCTTCATGTGGGCAATTTTACCCAGGCGGTGCTCCGGATTCTTCAGGCCGACGGACCGCTTAGGCCGTGTTACATCGTCACCGACGGGACGCCCTACAGCGTCACCACCATCTATGAGTTGCTGTGCGCCGGCTTGGGGAAGCCGGTTCCCAAGTGGCGCGTGCCGCTGTGGCTGCTGAAGGCGGCGGGAGGCGCCGGGGATATGGTGCACGCGTTCACGAAGCGGCCGGTGCCGTTGACGCGCGCCGCTCTTCAGAAGCTCATCGAGCCGGCCTGGTACTGCTCAGATGCCATCGCCCGCGATCTGGGCTATCGGCCGGACTCCTCCTTCGAGGAGACAGTGCCGGAATTGATCGCCTTCTACCACCAAGCCCAGAGATGAGCGCGCTTGTGATGGCCGGTGTCGTGTTTGTGCTGTCATGGTGGCTCACTCGCCGTCTCTGCAATCCGCGTTCTCGTCTCTACCTGCTGGATCATCCCAACGAGCGCTCTCTGCACCGGGTGCCGACGCCGCGAACCGGAGGCATAGCGGTCCTGGTGAGCGCCGCGTGCGGATTCATCCTGACCGCGCTGGCCGGCCGGTGGGATCCGTGGCTTGCCGCTTCCTTATCGACCTCGACCGCGACCTGGCTCCTCAGCGCCGCGGCGGTGCTCGCGGCGGTGTCGTTCTGCGATGACCGGTGGGGCTTGCCGATCGGCTTGCGATTCGGCGCGCAGATCATCGCGGCGCTGGCGTTGGTCGTCGGGGCGGATTTGGCCCTTCGCTCCGTGTGGATTCCCTTCTTCGGCCGTCTCGATCTGGGTTGGGCGGCCTGGCCGGTCACGGTCGTCTTTCTCGTGTGGATGACCAATCTGTACAACTTCATGGACGGCATGGACGGCTTTGCGGGAGGAATGACGCTGGTCGGGTTCGGTTTTCTGGCATATTTTGCGTGGTGGGACGCCCATCCTTTTGTCTTTATTCTCTCTCTTATGGTGGCGACGGGGGCGGCGGGATTTCTGTTGAGCAATTTTCCTCCCGCGCGGATCTTCATGGGGGATGTGGGGAGCGTCCCCATCGGGTTTCTCGCCGGCGCGCTGACTCTGCAGGGGCAGCGGGAGGGGCTGTTCGATGTGTGGGTTCCCATCATGGTCTTTTCCCCCTTCATTCTGGACGCGACGGCGACGGTGATTCGGCGCATGCTGCGTGGAGAACGCGTGTGGGAGGCCCATCGCGTCCACTATTATCAGCGGCTGGTGCTGAGCGGCTGGGGACACCGGCGCACGGTGCTGGCCGAGTATGCGCTGATGGCGTGTTGCGGGATCGCCGCGTGGCTCTATCATCACGGCGACGGCACGGGTCGTACGATCATTGTACTAAGCTGGTTGGCGGTGTTCTGCGCATTGGGCGCGGGCGTCGGCCTGTTGGAGCAACGGCGGGTCCGGCAGGAGGCGGAAGTATGAACGGCGGCGAAGCGGTCGGCGAGAAGCCGGCCAGGTGGACCGCGCGTTGGCCCGATCTGGACGGCCTCATCCGCGTCGTGTTGTACGCCTTCATCTGCTCCTTGCCGTTCACCGCGCTCCTGGTTATCGAACGGAACGGGTTCATCGTGCTCCTGATTCTGCTGGCCTGGTGGTGCGCAGGCCACCGCCGGGTGTTCCTGGTCCGGACGCCGTTTGATCGGCCGATCGCCGCCTTCGTCCTCTGGGTCGGGTTCACGATCCCGTTCGCGACGTTTCCCGCCTATAGCCTCAAAGAATATGGCAAGCTGCTCCAACAGGTCCTTGTGTTCTACGCCGTGCTGCATTTCTTTCGGGAAGGGGAACACCGGCGCTATCTCCTGGCCTGTGTGCTCGCCGCTCTGGTTCCGGTCAGCGCGTACGGCATCGCCGAATTCAACCCGACGTACCCGCAGGCCATGCGGTCGTTTTTGCCTGCGGAGGTCTGGCTGACGACCTATTTGGTGATGTTCTTGCCTGTCGGCCTGGCTCTGGCGTTCGAGGCACAGAGTCGATGGCTACAGCTTTTCGGCGGCTCGGTGGCGGCCCTTTCCACGTTCTGTCTCCTGCTGACCCACTCGCGCGCGGGGCTGGTCGCGTTGGTGTGCGAATTGTGGGCCTTCGGTTGGCTGCTGCGGCGTCGTTCCGCGTTGGTCATGGCGGGGGGCGCGACTGCCGCAGTCGTCCTCGCGCTGGGGATCGTCGTCGCCACCGACTGGGCCGGAATTCGTTCGCTCGAGGGGATCCGGTCCTATATTCCGATTCGGAGCACGCCTTCCTCCGTGATCCACCGATTCGACATCTGGGCCTTCAGTCTGCCGGAAATCGCGGAGCACCCGCTTGTCGGCATCGGGTACGGCAAAGACAACTTTAAACTGGTGTACGCCGATCAACCGGAAGCCGTCGAGCCCGGCCACGCCCCCGTGAGGATGCATGGCACGCACAACATTCTGCTGTATCTGGCTTTGCACGTCGGTCTGCCGGGACTCATCTTGTTTCTGTGGTTGATCGGTTCGATTCTTCGCCGTCTGGTCTCCGGCTATCGATCGGCAAGAGAATCCTTGAGCCGATCGGTGCTGCTGGGGGCGAGCGTGGCGACGACGGGGTTGATGGTCAGGTTGCTGTTCGATCAAATGTTCGTCGGCACTCTGGCGATCCTCTATTGGGTGCTTCTGGCTCTGGCTGTCCTGGACCTTCCCCCTCGATCATCTGAGGAACTTGATCGGAGAACGAATTGAGTTTCTTCGCGCTATCTGATATTGGGCATCACGCCTTTTTCTCTTCACAAGCCGGTCCGGACGCCATCGCATGAAAACGATTGCCGTTAAGCTGTTCAGAAAGTTATCGAACGCCTTCGGCGAGACGGTTCTCCGCCACCGTGGCGTGCTGGTGGTGGCGACCCAACTGACGTTGATCGCCCTGGCCAATGTGACCGCCTTCCTGCTGCGGTTCGACGGTGGGATCCCGGCGGCGTACGGGCGTTTGGCACTGTATGGGCTTCCCTTCGTCCTCTCCGTGTTCGGCGCGGGGCTTTGGGTCTTCGGCATCCAGCGGGGCCTCTGGCGGTACGTCGGGTTGCACGATCTGGGGAGAATTCTGTGGGCCTCCGTCGCGGGTTCGGTCACGCTGTACGTCATTCTGCACGGCCTGCTTCGTTGGGTGGAGTATCCGCGGTCGGTCATCATCCTCACTGGTCTGCTCAGCGGGTTGTATCTGGCCGGCATTCGCCTCGGCGTGCGCTGGTTCCGGGAATGGCTGCAGATTTTCGGTCCGACGGCCCGGCGTGTGTTGATTGTCGGCGCCGGCAATGCCGGAGAACTGCTCGTCCGCGACATGCTCACGGACCGGCGATCCACCTACAAACCCGTGGCGCTGGTCGATGACGATCCGGTGAAACGGAAGGCCAGGATCCACGGCATTCCGGTCATCGGGACGATCGCCGACATCAAAGCGGCGGCGGAGCGTTGCGAGGCGCAGGAGATCATCGTGGCGATCCCTTCGGCGTCGACCGCGGTCAAGCAAAAGATTCTGGCGGCGTCGGAGGGCTGCACGGTGCCGATCAAGATTCTGCCGAGCGTCAAGCAGTTGTTGGACGACCCGGTCTCGCTGCGACAGGTCAAACCGATGAGCCTCGAGGATTTGCTGCAGCGCGAACCGATCGAGACCGATCGCCAGGAGTTGCATCCGCTGCTGGAAGGCAAAAAGGTCCTGGTGACGGGGGCCGGGGGCTCCATCGGTTCCGAGCTCTGCCGCCAGATTGCGCACTATCGGCCGGCGGCGCTGATTCTTTTCGAACGATATGAAAACAGCCTGCACGCCATTGACCTGGAGTTGCGGCGGATGTTCCCGGGCCTGACGCTTTTGCCTCTGCTGGGCGACGTGACGCTGCCGGAGCGGGTGGCCGAGGTGTTCCGGGAAACCTCACCCGATCTGGTCTTTCACGCGGCGGCTCATAAGCACGTCCCGCTCATGGAACGTAATCCGGGCGAAGCGGTTCGCAACAACGTCTTCGGCACACGCACGGTCGCCGAAGCGGCGCTCCTCGCCGGCGTGCAGCGGTTTGTGTTGATTTCCACGGATAAGGCGGTCAATCCCATGAGCGTCATGGGGGCGACGAAGCGGGTCGCCGAATTGCTGATCCAGCACATGAACGGCCGGGGAGCCACCAAGTTCACGGTCGTCCGTTTCGGCAACGTGTTGGGGAGCAACGGCAGCGTGGTCCCGTTGTTCGCGGAGCAGATCCGGAAAGGCGGACCGGTGACGGTGACTCACCCGGATATCAAACGGTACTTCATGACGATTCCCGAAGCCGTGCAGTTGGTGCTTCAGGCGAGCGTGTTGGGTCAAGGCGGTGATGTCTTTGTGCTGGATATGGGTGAGCAGATTCGGGTGGCGGACTTGGCGCGCAACATGATCGTCCTGTCGGGTCTGGTTCCGGACAAAGACATTCAGATTGTGTACACGGGGCTGAGGCCGGGCGAAAAGCTGTTTGAAGAATTATTCGAGCAATCGGAGCGTGTCGAGCCGACGTGCCATCCGAAGATCAAGCGGGCGGTCTGGCGCGGGACCGTGCCGGTCGAGTGGGACCGCGCGCTCAAAGAGCTTGACGCCGCCCTCCACGCCCATGACGAGGACCGGATGATCGGCGTGCTGAAAACACTGGTGCCGAGCTACACTCCGCCCGCCCCTGGAGAATCGGCCGCCTCGTCTTTCTCCTCGTGAAGATCGTCGTCGCGGCCTGGCATCTGAGGGATTTCAACGTCGGGCTCGGGCGCTACTGCCGGGAACTGATTGACGCGATCGGGCGGGTCGATCGGGACAATCAGTATGACGTGTTGATGCCCACGGACGCCTGCCGGTTTCCGGAGCGGCCCAATTTTCGATACCGGCTGATTCGATTTCCCGTGTTCCGGCGACGGTTTTGGGAGCAGATGGCCCCGCTGCTCGTCGGACGCTATGACGTGCTTCACTTCCCCTACGACTCCCGCGTGGCGTGGAAACGAGGCAAGTTCATCGCGACCGTTCATGACGTGAAGCCGCTCCTCTTCGGTGCACTTCGCCCGCGCAGGAGCTTCGGCGGCGTGATCGAGCGAATATTGGTCGGGGATCGGTGGGCCGGCCTCGACCACGTGGTGACCGACTCGGAGTCTTCCCGCCAAGATCTCATGCGACAGGTGGGCCTCCCGGCTCACCGGGTTACGGTGGTCCCGCCGGGAGTGGACCCGGCGCGCTTTCGGCCAGCCGGCGCAGAAGAGCAGTTCGATGTTCGACGTTCGACGTTGGCAGGCTTGAAACCTCGAACCTCGAACCTCGAACGTCGAACGGGTCCCCGTCCCTACATCCTCTGCGTGGCCGGGTCCGATCCGACCAAAAACGTCTCGACGTTGGTGGAGGCATTCGCTAAACTGGCGCTCCCGATCCGGGAGACGCATGATCTGGTCCTCGTCGGGGATGTCGGAAAACGAACGGAAGTGCGCGATCAGATTGTCGTAGCCGGTCTCGAGAAACAGGCGGTCTTCACTGGCGTTGTGAGCGATGAGCGCTTGATCGAGTTGTATCAACATGCCGCCGCCTTCGTCTTTCCCTCCCTCTACGAGGGGTTCGGTCTACCGGTGCTGGAGGCGATGGCGTGCGGCTGTCCGGTGATCAGTTCCAATGCCGCGTCGCTGCCCGAGGTCGCGGGCGATGCGGCGATCCTGGTCGATCCGAAGGATACTCAGGGCTTCAGCGACGCGATGGCGCGTGTGCTCGCCGATGCGGACCTGCGCCGCGATCTCCGCGAAAAGGGATTAACCCAGGCGGCTCAGTTCACCTGGGACCGGACGGCGCGGGAGATGGTGGCGGTGTATCGGAAGGTGGGAGAGGGATAAGGGGATAGGGGACCGGGGTATAGGGGTAGCGGGATAGCGGGGGTAATGGAATAGCGGAACGAATGCACCGGAGAGATTGAGATGTTTGGCAGATGACCAATTCGAAGCTAGGGGCGAAACTGTGAGTTGTATGCTGAACGAGTTAGTACGTGCCCTGAGAAAAGGATTAAGCGGCGAAGCGGTGTTTGAGAGCGATTTGCCTCATTACCCCTTTACCCCGTTACCCCGGGTTGACGCGTGCGAATCTTGATCACCGGCGGAGCCGGCTTTCTGGGCAGCCACTTGTGCGACGCCCTGATCGCGCCGGGTCATCGGGTGGTCTGCATGGACAACTTCGTCACGGGCCGGCCGGAGAACATCGCGCATCTCATGGGACACGAGCGGTTCAGCTTCGTGAAGTACAACGTGTGCGACTACCTGCACCTCGACGGCCCGCTCGATGCCGTGATGCATTTCGCCTCGCCCGCCAGTCCGCAGGACTACCTGGAGTTGCCGATCGCGACGCTGAAAGTCGGCGCGTTGGGGACGCACAAGGCGCTCGGGCTGGCGAAGGCGAAAGGCGCGCGGTTTCTCCTGGCGAGCACGTCGGAAGTGTACGGCGATCCGCTGGTCAACCCGCAGCCGGAGTCCTACTGGGGCAACGTCAATCCGATCAGTCCGCGAGGGGTGTACGACGAAGCCAAGCGCTTTGCGGAAGCCCTGACCATGGCCTACCACCGGTATCACGGCCTGGATACCCGGATCGTGCGGATCTTTAACACCTACGGCCCGCGCATGAGGCCGCACGACGGGCGCGTCGTGTCCAATTTCATCGTTCAGGCGTTGCAGGGCCGGCCGTTGACGGTGTTCGGAGACGGGACGCAGACCCGGAGTTTTTGTTACGTGGACGATCTGATCCGTGGTATCGTGGCCTTGCTCTTGGCCGAATCGGACAAGAGCGTCGGGGAACGGACCGATCGAGCGAGTTTCCTCACCGCGCCGTCTCCGTCCAAGCCGGCCAGCATTCATAACCCGGTCAATCTCGGCAATCCGCGGGAAGTGACGGTGATGGAGATCGCCCGACTGGTGTTGAAGCTGACCGGCTCCTCAAGCCCTATCGAAAGCCGGCCCCTGCCGGTGGACGATCCGAAGGTGCGCCGTCCCGATATCCGGCGGGCGCAGGCGCTGCTGGGCTGGGAGCCGCAAGTTGAGTTGGAAGAAGGACTGGCCCGCACAATCGAGTATTTTAGGAAGGTATTGGCTCTATGATGAGCGGAGTTCGAAGTTCGAGGTTCGAAGTTGAGTGTGGAGACGAGGCTGCAGGATATCCTTTCCGAACTGAGGACTTCGAACTTCGAACATCGAACCTCGAACTGGTGAACCGATGAAAGGCGTGGTCCTTGCCGGAGGACTCGGCTCGCGGTTATTGCCGCTGACGCGGGTGACGAACAAACACCTGTTGCCGGTGTACGACCGGCCGATGATCTATTATCCGATCCAGACCCTGGTCAATGCTGGCATTCGGGAGATCATGCTCGTCACCGGCGGCAACAATGCGGGCGACTTTCTGAGGCTGCTGGGAAACGGGAAAGAATTCGGTCTCAAGCACCTCGACTACACCTACCAGGAGGGGGAAGGCGGGATTGCCGACGCGCTTCGGTTGGCCGAATACTTCGCCGACGGTGAGCCGATCTGTGTCGTGCTGGGCGACAACATCATCGAGCGCAATATCCTGCGCGCGGCTCAGGCTTTTCGGGAGCAGAAAATCGGCGCGAAGATTTTGCTGAAGGAAGTCAAAGACCCGCAACGCTTCGGCGTCCCCGTTCTGGACGGCCGGCGGGTGGTCAAGATTGAGGAGAAACCGACCAACCCGCAGTCACCATATGCCGTCACCGGGATCTACTTTTACGATGCCCAGGTCTTCGAGATCATTCGAACCCTCAAGCCGTCGTCCCGCGGCGAGCTCGAGATCACCGACGTGAACAACGCGTACATCGAAGCAGGCGAGTTGACCTGGGATCTGCTCGAAGGCTGGTGGACCGACGCCGGCACGATCGAGTCCCTGTACCTTGCGAATCAACTGGTCAGCCAGACCGGCGCGAATCATATCGATCAGTAAATGCGTATCTTGCTCACAGGGGGAGCTGGATTTATCGGATCGCATCTGGTCCGCCGCCTGCTCGCTCGTCCGGAACACACGATCGTCAATCTCGATGCGCTGCGCTACTCGGGAAACCCGGCCAATTTGGCTGACGTTCAGGGACATCCGCGCTATGTGTTCGTCCAGGGCGATATTTGCGAGCAAGCGGTCGTCTCGTCAGTGCTGCGGGAGCACCGTATCGAAGGGGTGATCAATTGCGCGGCCGAGACGCATGTCGATCGTTCGATCCTCGATCCCGGAAGCTTCGCGCGAACCGATGTGGTGGGGGCAGGGGTTCTGCTCGAAGAAGCGCGTCGGGCCGGTGTGCAGAGAT
Organism: Nitrospirota bacterium; assembly: GCA_040755395.1. Classification (NCBI taxonomy): domain Bacteria; kingdom Pseudomonadati; phylum Nitrospirota; species Nitrospirota bacterium. The sequence continues at coordinate 49,481 of JBFMAX010000015.1, read as the reverse complement.
TTCTGCAGGTCAGCACTGACGAGGTCTATGGGAGTGTGGAGGCCGGGATATCGAAGGAAGACGATCCGCTCGATCCACGCAGCCCCTATGCGGCCAGCAAGGCGGGCGGCGATCTATTGGTGCGCAGTTACTGGACGACCTATCGGTTCCCCGTGTTGATCACCCGCGGCAGCAATACTTACGGTCCGAATCAGTATCCGGAGAAGTTCATTCCGCTGTGCGTGACCAATGCGATCGACGATCAACCGCTTCCGATTTACGGGGACGGGCGTTACCGCCGCGACTGGCTGTCGGTCGACGATCATTGCTCGGCCATCGAGCAGGTCCTGCTGCACGGCCAGCCCGGAACCGTGTACAACGTCGGCGGCGGCAACGAACGGGAAAACATCGCCGTGGCAGAAATGATTCTGAAACTTCTCGGCAAGCCGATGTCGCTGATCCGCTTGATCCAAGACCGGCCCGGGCATGACCGCCGCTATGCGGTCGATTGCAGTCGGCTCCGGGGTCTTGGCTGGCGTCCAGTCATTCCGTTCGAGGAAGGGCTTCGAGCCACGGTCCGCTGGTATCAAGAGCATGAGTCTTGGTGGCGACCGATCAAGTCCGGAGAGTTCCGGGCGTATTACGAGCAGATGTACGGGAAGCGGCTTGCAGAGGGTTCGATGTTCGACGGGCGAAGGAGGGTAGAAGATCCTTCTCAACCTTGAACCTCGTACTGTATGAAAATTCTGATCACCGGCGCCGACGGACAGCTTGGGAACGAATTGCGACTGGTGTTGCGCGACGAGACACTTATCTTGGGAATCTGGCCGCAGTTCGATCTGGAACAACCCGACGTGGAACGGTACGTCGTCGAAGCCGGGCCGGACGTGGTCATCCATGCGGCAGCTTATACGAACGTGGATCAGGCCGAGCGAGAGCCGGACAGGGCCATGCGCATCAATGCGGACGGCACGCGGCGGGTGGCGCAGGCCGCGGCCAAGGTCGGGGCGAAGTTCATCTACCTCTCGACCGACTATGTCTTCGACGGGCGGAAACGTGCTCCATACGTGGAGACGGACAACCCACATCCGATCAATGTGTACGGTCGATCGAAGTTGCAAGGCGAACGAGAGGCGTTCGCACGCTGTCCGAGTACCTTAGTGATCAGGACGTCCTGGCTCTACGGCCCGACTGGGAAGAACTTTGTGCGCACCATTCTGCAACTCGCGACCGAGCAGCCGGTGCTCCGGGTTGTGGCGGATCAGCGGGGATGCCCGACGCATGCGGGGGATTTGGCCGGCGCGATTCGCCAGGTCCTACCTCTGGATCTGCACGGCATTCTGCACATCGCCGGAGAAGGTGACTGTACCTGGCATGAGTTCGCCTGCGAGATCGTCTCCTTGATGGGCCTCCCGGTGCGGGTGGAACCCATATCGACCGATGACGCCGGCCGGCTGGCTCGACGGCCCGCGTACTCCGTCTTGTCTTGTCGGCGGCTGAACGACGCCGGGGTGCGCATGCCGCACTGGAAGGAGGCCCTCGCCCGCTTCGTGAGCGATGTTCGAAGTTCGAAGTTGACAGAGAAAGCGTTCGAAGTTGACACAAGAGGCGTTTGACGTTCGAAGTCGGACTACGGAAAGAACAATCTTCGACACAACCTCGAACGTCGAACCTCGAACGAAAGGCCAAAAGATGAAGCGCGCATTGATTACCGGCATCACCGGACAGGACGGATCGTACCTGGCCGAATTTCTCCTGCAGAAGGGCTATGAGGTGCACGGGATCGTCCGCCGGGTGGCGATTGAAGACCCGGAGCACAGGCTCTGGCGCATTCTTTCGATCAAAGAGCGGCTCCATCTGCACGCGGCTTCGCTGGAGAGCCTCCCGAGCATTTATCGCGTGCTTCAGGCCGTCCGGCCGGATGAGTGTTACCACTTGGCTGCGCAGAGCTTCGTCGCCTACTCGTTCGAGGACGAATTTTCGACGTTGAACGCCAACATCAACGGCACGCACCATATCCTGGCCGCATTACGCGACTGCGTGCCGCAGTGCCGGTTCTATTTCGCGGCGTCCAGCGAAATGTTCGGGAAGGTGGAACAGACTCCCCAGACCGAAACGACGCCGTTTCACCCCCGTTCGGCGTACGGCATTTCGAAAGTGGCCGGGTTCGATCTGACGAGGAATTACCGCGAAGCCTACGGGATCTTTGCGTGCTCCGGCATCCTGTATAATCACGAGTCGCCGCGGCGGGGGTATGAGTTCGTGACCAGGAAGATCACGTCGCATGCCGCCAGAATCAAGCTGGGGTTGGCCAAGGAATTGCGGCTGGGCAATCTGGAGGCCAAGCGCGACTGGGGGCATGCGCGTGAATACGTGAAAGCGATGTGGCTGATGCTGCAGCAGGACCAGCCCGACGATTACGTGATCGCGACCGGCGAACAGCATACTGTCCGTGAGTTCGCGGAGATCGCCTTCGCGCACCTCGGTCTGAACTATCGCGACTATGTCACGATCGACCCGCAGTTTCTGCGTCCGGCCGATGTGGAGACGTTGCTGGGCGACGCCTCGAAGGCGAAACGGGTGTTGGGGTGGTCCTATTCGGTCACCTTCAAGGACCTGGTTGAAGAAATGGTCGAGGCGGATCTCCGGTGGTTGAGCGGAGCGCCGCGACACAAGATGTGAAGGCGGCGGGGTAAGGTGCGGCGGGGTAACGGGGGACAGGGAAAAGAGAGAATGGGATAGCCCGGTTACCCCACTACCCTGGAGGCACTTGACGGGAGCAGAGGGGAAGAAACGTTCATGGCTCGGTCTCGGTCAACGGATCGACGGCGACGGCCCAAGTCGAAATTGAATGAAGCGCTGAAACGGCTCCGCCTCTTCGCCACCGATGTGGACGGGGTGCTCACGGACGCCGGGATGTATTATTCCGAATCGGGCGACGAGTGGAAGAAGTTCAACACGCGGGACGGGATGGGCATCAAGCTGCTGCAGAAGGCCGGACTTATCACCGCGCTGGTCACCCAGGAACACACGAAGCTGGTGGCGCGGCGTGGGGAGAAGCTGGCGATCCCGGAGGTGCACCAAGGCGCCTTTGACAAGCTGACCGTCCTCAAGGAGATGGCCGAGCGGCATGGATTCATGCTGCAAGAGGTGGCCTACATCGGCGATGACGTGAACGATCTCGCGGCGCTCAAAGCCGTCGGCTTTTCCGCCGCTCCGGCCGATGCGTTGCCGCCGGTGCGTCAGGTCGTGGACTATGTCTGCCGCAAGAAGGGGGGCGAAGGCGCGGTGCGCGAAGTGGCGGATCTGATCTTGGAAGCCAAAGGTTCGAGGTACGAAGTTCGAAGTTGGAGAATTTGAAATGAGCACCATCGAACCTCGAACCACGAACCTCGAACTGAACACCCACCTCTATCCCGTCATCCTCGCTGGCGGGAGCGGCACGCGGTTCTGGCCGTTGAGCCGGCATCTGTACCCCAAACAGCTTCTCCGCATCATCGGAGACGAAACGCTCATCCAACAGACGATGCGGCGGGTCCTGGGCTGCGCGTCCGCGGACCGCGTGTTGATCTCCACCAATCCATCGCAAGCGGATTCCATTCGGGTTCAACTGCAAGAGTGGAAAGAGGCGATCCGGGACAACTTTATCATCGAACCGGAGGGGCGGAACACGGCTCCGGCGATCGCCCTCGTCGCGCTCGAGTTGGTTCGGCGCGATCCCGACGCCGTCATGCTTGTGTTGCCGGCCGACCATGTGATCAAACGGGAGCGGCGGTTCCAGCGCGCCGTGGCGTTTGGAACGCATCTGGCCGCGAAGGGCTTTCTGGTCACCTTCGGCATCAAGCCCACCAGGCCGGAAACCGGGTACGGGTATATTCAGCCGAAACGGGCCGTCCGCCTCGCCAGAGCGGGGAAGCTGGTCGGCCATCCGGTCGCGCGGTTTGTTGAAAAGCCGAACGCGGTCAAGGCGGCCCAGTACCTGAAGGCGGGCAACTATTATTGGAACAGCGGCATTTTCGTCTGGCGGGCTCGAACCATTCTCGATGAGTTGAGCAGGCATCAGCCGGCCCTCGCTCGCTCGATGCACAAAATCGAAGTGTTGCTCGCGAGCGGCGCGCCGAGGAGCGAGGTCGATGACGCCTACCGCAACGTGACGCCGGTCTCGATCGATAACGGGGTCATGGAACGTTCCTCCCGGGCGGCGGTCATTCCGGTCGACTTCGTCTGGTCGGATGTCGGGAACTGGAGCAGTCTGGAAGAGGTGGCGCCGCTCGACAAGACCGGGAACGTGGTCAGCGGCCGCGTGGTGGATCTCGAGAGTCGCAACTCGATTCTCTATGCCGACCGGCGGCTGGTGGCGACGATCGGTCTCTCCGATATGGTCGTGGTGGATACGCCGGACGCGACGCTGGTGTGTCCCAAGTCCCGGTCGCAGGACGTCAAGAAGGTGGTGGAACTGCTCAAGAAACAGGGGGCGCCGGAACACCTCGAACACCTGACGGTGTACCGGCCGTGGGGGTCCTATACGGTGTTGGAAGAAGGTCCGGGATACAAGGTCAAACGGGTGACGGTGAACCCGGGCGGCCGCCTGTCCCTTCAACTGCACCATCAGCGCAGCGAGCACTGGGTGGTCATCAGCGGAACCGCGCGGGTGACGCGCGGGGAGGAAGTCTTCGATCTCACGGTCGGCAGGAGCACGGCCATCCCGGTCGAAACCAAGCATCGACTGGAAAACCCCGGCCGGGAGACGCTGCACATCATTGAGGTCCAGAACGGCCCCTACCTGGGCGAGGACGACATCGTGCGGTTTCAGGACGACTACGGGCGAACCGACAAACGTTAAACGTGAATCGTTAAACGAGAACTGGCTTGGATTGTGGCTGAGAAACATGACAAGACGCCTAAAGACAGACTGGGTCCTATTAAGACTTTTGAAGATCTCGATGCATGGAAAATCTGCCGCAAACTAAGATCCGAGATTGCCAATTTGGTATGCAGCTTTTCCCAGCACGAACGGTATCGCTTGTCCGATCAACTGATCAGAGCAGCCCGTTCGGCAACCGCCAACCTGGCGGAGGGATATGGCAGGTTTCATTATGCCGAGAACGTTCAATTTGCTCGCCAAGCGCGAGGTTCGCTATACGAGGTATTGGACCATCTGACCGTTGCCCTCGATGAGGGATTTATCAAGGACGATCAGTTTCAGTCCGTTCGAGAAGATGTGATTCGTGCTGTCGCGGTTGTCAATGGGTATATCCGGTATTTAGTCGCAGCAAAATCTCATCCCCGTGCTTCTTGACGGTTCACGATTCACGTTTAACGAACAACGGGCGCTATGGGTCTGTTCCGCGAATACGACATCCGCGGGATCGTCGGCAAGGATTTGACCGAGGACATCGCCGAGCGGATCGGGCGCGCCTATGCGACGATGGCCGGTGAGAAAGGCGCGAAGACCGTCAGCGTCGGCCGCGACGGGCGGCTCAGCTCGCCAAGTCTGCGCGACGGCTTAGTGCGCGGGCTCATTGCCGGCGGGATCAACGTGGTGGATATCGGCGTCTGTCCGACGCCCTTGCTGTATTTCTCGCTCTTCCGGTTGCCGGTCGACGGCGGGATCATGATCACAGGCAGTCACAACGCCGCCGAGTACAACGGGTTCAAGGTCTGTATCGGCAGAGAGGCGCTGCACGGCGAAGACATTCAGGAGCTGCGCCGCGTCATGGAGGCGGGGACATTCGTTTCCGGGGTCGGGAGGCTCTCGAGTCACCCGATCATCCCCGACTACCTCGCCTATCTGAAACACAGTTTCGCCGGCGTCCATGCGGATCATCTGCATGTCGTCATCGACTGCGGCAACGGGGCGGCCGCCCTGGTCGCCAAGCAGGCGATGGAACAACTCGGTTGCCGCGTGACCGGGCTCTACTGCGAATTGGACGGCAGATTTCCGAATCACCATCCCGATCCCACCCTGGTCGAGAATCTTCACGATCTGATCCGGACCGTGAAGTCCGTTCGCGCGGACGTCGGCATCGGGTACGATGGAGACGCCGATCGCATCGGCGCGGTCGACGAGCAGGGGAATATCCTGTGGGGTGACCGGCTGATGGTGATCTACGCGCGCGATATTCTGGCGACGAAGCCGGGGTGTACGATCATCTCCGAAGTCAAGGCCTCCCAAAGCCTCTACGACGACATTGCCAAGCGCGGGGGACGGCCGATCATGTGGAAGACCGGCCATTCCTTGATCAAGGCCAAGATGAAGGCCGAGGGCGCGGCGCTGGCCGGCGAAATGTCCGGCCATATGTTCTTTGCGGATCGGTATTTCGGGTATGATGACGCCATCTACGCGTCCTGTCGGCTTGTCGAAATCCTGGCCAAGACAGAGAAGCCTCTCTCGAGTCTGGTGGCGGATCTTCCCCCAACCTCTGTGACGCCGGAAATTCGGGTTGACTGTCCGGATACGATCAAGTTCGACCTGGTCAAACGAGTGCAAGCGCAGTTTGCCGCCTATGCGAAAGCGAACCAGCCGTTGGCGCCGTCGGGGCTGCGGCTCCGGGATCTGGTGACCATCGACGGCGTTCGTGCGATCTTCGAAGACGGCTGGGGTTTGATCCGGGCGTCGAACACGCAGCCGGCCTTGGTGCTGCGTTTCGAAGCCGCCTCTCCCGAACGGCTCAACGCGATCCGATCGGCGATCGAACGTGAACTGGATGCGGCGCAACGCCATATGACCCCGTGACGTGAATGTGGAGCGACCTGTCTTTTCCGATCGTCTCATCGTCCCCCTTCTCTCCCTCTCCCTGCTTCTCTCCCTAGCGCTTCCGGCCGGTGCGGCGGATTCCGGGTTTTCTCCACCGTCAACGTCCGGCGCTTCTGCGGTTCGCCCTCCGTTTGCGGACGGAGAGCGGTTTGTCTATCACATTTCCTGGCTCACCATCCTGGCCGGCACGGCGGTGCTGGAGGCGGATCGGTCCACAACACCCGACAGTCGGCCGGGATTCAGGTTCTTGGCCGCTGCGCAGTCCAGTCCCCTGGTGACCAGGTTTTATCCGGTTGACAACCGCGTCGAATCCCGGGTCGACGCCGCCACGCTGTTGCCTCAGCGCATGAGCTTTCGCCGGCGGGAAGGCCGACGAAAGAACGATTTCGACTATACCTTTCACCACGCGGCGGGGACGGTCGCCGCGGTCAAGGACGGCCGGACCGACCTGCTGACGATCCCGAACGGCACGCAAGACGCCATCTCCTGTCTCTATTACGTGCGGAGTGCTCTGCCGATGACGCCGGGGGCCTCTCTGGTGATGAATGTTCACCACGACAAGAAGAACTATAAGCTGGAGGTGCGGGTCGAAGCGCTGGAGACGTTGAAGGGACCGTGGGGCACGGTCGAGACCGCCCGCGTGCTCGCGATCATGCCTTTTCAGGGTATTTTCCTGAACCAGGGCGATATTCGAGTCTGGTTTACCACCGATGAGCGGCGGATCCCGGTGATGATGAAAGCGAAAGTGATCATCGGCTCCGTTGTCGCCAAGCTGGTCGAGGGGTTCGGTCTCTCCACGGCGTCCGCCCCATGAGGGGTCCGTTCGTTGCCCGTCTTGGCCAAAATCGATATAATGGCCGTCAATTCCACCTTCGGCTTCCGGCAAGCAACGACATCCGCAGGCGACCTCGAAAGGACCGACCGTGGCTCAGCTTCCCGTCACCCTGAATCGCTTCATCATCGAGAAGCAGGCGGCTCATCCGGCCGCGACCGGGGAGTTTTCCGTCCTTTTGACGCAGATCGGGCTCGTGGGCAAGATGATCGCCCAGGATTTGCGCCGGGCCGGGCTGATCAACATCCTGGGCGCCACCGGGGAAACCAATGTCCAGGGAGAAGTCGTCAAGAAACTGGACGAGATTGCGAACGACACGTTCGTCAAGGTGTTCAAGTACAGCGGGATCGTGTGCGCGCTGGCCTCCGAAGAGCTGGAAAAGCCGATGCTGGTGCCGGAGAATTGGCCGCACGGCAAATACATCCTGTTGTTCGATCCGCTGGACGGCTCCTCCAATACGGATGTCAATATGCCGCTCGGCGCCATCTTTTCCGTTCTCCGACATGAGAGAAAAGACGGACTGCCGGCCGACTCCGACTTGCTTCGGAAAGGCGTCGAACAGGCGGCGGCCGGCTATCTGCTGTACGGCTCGAGCACGATGCTGGTCTTCACGGTCGGCCGGGGCGTGCACGGGTTCACCCTCGATCCGGGTATCGGGGAGTACCTTCTCTCGCATGAGCAGATCCGGATGCCGCCCCGAGGGAAGGTCTATGCGGTGAACGAAGGCAACTATCACAAGTGGCCGGCCGGGACTAAACGGTACATCGACCACCTCAAGGTCCGGGATAACGCGAGCGGTCGTCCCTACAGTTCCCGCTATTCCGGCTGTCTGGTGGCGGACGTCCACCGGATGCTGCTGGGCGGCGGGATCTACCTCTATCCCGGCGAGGTGGATAAGCCGGAAGGGAAGATCCGGTTGCTCTATGAAGCCAATCCGCTGGCGCTCGTGGTGGAGCAGGCCGGCGGCAGGGCGAGCACGGGCGCCGTGCGGATTGTGGACGTCGAGCCCAAGAGCCTGCACCAGCGGGTGCCGTTGATCATCGGCAGCCGGGAGGACGTGGAGGAAGCGGAGGAATTCATTCAGGGAAGACGGTGAGGAAGGCGTTCAACGTTAATCGTTCATCGTGAATCGACCGGACAACTTGTGCGATTCACGCACGGCGCCTGCACGGTCAGCACGTCCCGATTAACGTGTAACGATTCACGAATCGCGATTCCCGGGAGGGTGTGATGAACGAGCGCATGAAGGAAATCCTGAGTTGGTATGCCAGCGACAATCCGGGAACGAAGGCGAATCTGTTCAGGATGTTGAACAGCGGCCGCCTGGCCGGAACCGGCCGGCTGGTGATCCTGCCCGTGGATCAGGGATTCGAACACGGGCCGGCTCGGAGTTTCGCGCCCAACCCACCGGGTTACAACCCGCTCTATCATTTCGAATTGGCGATCGACGCCGGGTGCAATGCCTACGCGGCGCCGCTGGGATTCCTGGAGGCGGGGGCGGCTCAGTTTGCCGGGCGGATTCCCCTGATCCTGAAACTCAACAATCACGACGTGCTGCACGAGGACAAGGATCCGCTGCCGTCCGTGACGGGGAGCGTGCGCGACGCGTTGCGGCTCGGCTGCTCGGCGGTGGGATTCACGATTTATCCCGGCTCGGCCCACTGCACCACGATGTATCAGCAGTTGCGGGAAATCGCGGAGGAGGCCAAACGGTGCGGGCTCGCCGTCGTGGTCTGGTCCTACCCGCGCGGTTCGGGGTTGAGCAAGGAAGGGGAGACCGCGATGGACGTCGTCGCCTACGCGGCGCAGATTGCGGCGCAGTTGGGAGCCCACATCATCAAGGTCAAGCTGCCGACGGCGTATCTCGAGCAGGCCGCGGCCAAGAAGGTGTACGAAGCCGAGCAGGTGCCCATCAAGACGCTGCCGGAACGGGTCCGGCACGTCGTGCAGTCCGCATTCGACGGCCGCCGCGTCGTGATCTTTTCCGGCGGCGCAAAGAGCGATGAAAAAACCGTGTTCGAGGAAGTGCGGGCGATCCGCGACGGCGGGGGATTCGGCTCGATCATCGGCCGCAATTCCTTCCAGCGACCCAGGGCCGAAGCGATCAAATTCCTGCACACTATCATGGGCATCTATGCGGGTGAGATTCCGTGAAGGTCCTGTGAAATGTGAATCGTGAATCGTTTAGCGAATCACGATTCACGAATCACGTCGAGGACGGTTCACGTTTAACGACTATCGTTCCCAAGGGATACACCGTGAATCCGCCGGAAGCGCCCGAAAGCCGAGACCGGAATCGCTCCTCGCTTTGGATAAGCGTCCTGCTGCTGGCCGGCGGGGTTCTGCTCGGCGTCGTCCTGGCCTCCGACATGGGGTGGCTGCCGACCGGCCATGCCGTGCCCGTTCCCCGGACGGCGAAGCCGGTCCCCGCGGCGGTACCGCCGGCCGCCGTCGCGGGCGGCGAGCAGGGTTTCGTGCAGATCGCGAAAACGGTGAAGCCGGCCGTGGTCAATATCTTCGCGACGAGGAGCAGCCGCGGGAGCGAGGGACCGCACGGCGCGCTTCCCGACGAGCCGTTCTTTCATCGCTTCTTCGGCGACGAATGGTTCCGCCGCTTCGAGGCGCCGCGAACGTACAAAGAGCGGAGCCTGGGGTCGGGGGTGATCGTCCGGCCTGACGGGCTCATCATTACGAACAACCACGTGGTTAACCAGGCGGACGACATCAAGGTCTTTCTGTCCGACAAGCGCGAGTTCAAAGCCAAGCTGATCGGCACCGATTCCAAGACGGATCTGGCGGTGGTGAAAATCGATGCCGACGGGTTGCAGACCGTCCGATGGGCTGATTCGGACCGGCTGGAAGTCGGGGAACTCGTCCTGGCGGTCGGCAATCCGTTCGGACTGAACCAGACCGTCACGATGGGGATCGTCAGCGCGGTGGGTCGGGCCAGCATGGGGATCGCCGAATACGAGGATTTCATTCAAACCGATGCGGCGATCAATCCGGGCAACTCCGGCGGGCCGTTGGTCAACGTGCGCGGCGAAGTGGTCGGGATCAACACCGCGATCTTCAGTCGAAGCGGCGGCAACATGGGGATCGGGTTTGCGGTGCCGAGCAACCTCGCGCACTCGGTGATGGAGCAACTGGTCCGTGAGGGACGAGTCGTGCGGGGATGGCTGGGCGTGTCGATTCAAGAGCTTTCGCCGGAGCTGGCGGCGCAATTCGGGTTGGCCCGGACCGCAGGGGTGTTGGTCAGCGATGTGGTGGAAGACAGCCCGGCCAAGAAAGCGGGCTTCGAGCGCGGCGACGTGGTCGTCGAGTACGACGGCAAAGCGGTGGAGAACCCGACGCAGTTGCGAAACGCCGTCGCCCGGACTCCCATCGGCAAACGGGTCATGGTCAAACTGATTCGGGACAAGACTCCGAAGTCGGTCGAGGTGACCATCGCCGAGCAGCCGCAGACGGTGGCGCAGAACGGTGGGGACTCGGAAGAGCCGGTCGCACCCGCCGGCTTGCTCTCGGATATGGACGTGCACGAACCGACGGAGCAGGTGGCGACCCGGTACGGGCTCAAGGCCGGGGAACGAGGGGTGGTCGTCGTGCGCGTGCGGACCGGCGGCGCGGCCGAAGAGGGAGGCGTGAAGGAAGGCGATCTCATCCTGGAGGTCAACCGGAAGCCGGTGACGTCGCTGAAGACATACGAACGGCTTGCCGTCGCTTTGCCGAAGGGTCGGACGGTGTTGCTGTTGATGAAGCGACAAGGCCGCACGGTCTTCCTGACCCTGCGGCCGTGACCCGCGGGCGGGCGGGTCGGATGTTCGCATCAGATATCGAGAGGAGGTGAAGCGTATGGTAGCGCGAGCCATATTCGTCCTTCTCAGCGCTCTGGCAGGCATGGCCCTTTTCTTGCGCGCCGAAGAGATCAATGGCCAGTTTCTGCTGATGGGGTTGGGAATCGGGGCGGCGACCGGAGGCTTGATTATCGCGAGCGAGTATGCGCTTCGAAGATTATCGTTCGGCATCATTTTCGGCGGAACGGCCGGCCTGGCGGTGGGACTGCTTCTGGCCGGGTTGGTGGAGTGGGTGGGCAGCGTGATTTTCGACGTCGAAACGTTTCTCTTCCATATCGGCGGGCTGGTGTTTTTGCTGGGCTTCCCGTATCTCGGCCTCGTCCTTGGGGGGCGATTCGGCCGGGAACAATTCCCCGGCGGGGTGAAGCAGACGGAATTCGGCGGGCCGGCGGCGAATCCGAAAATTCTCGACACCAGCGTGATCATCGACGGACGCGTCGCCGACCTGTGCGAGACCGGGTTTCTGGAGGGGACGTTTCTGGTGCCCCACTTCATTTTGAACGAGCTGCAGCATATCGCCGATTCGTCGGACTCGCTGAAACGGGCGCGCGGCCGGCGCGGGCTCGACATTCTCAACAAGATTCAAAAGATGGTCGATATCGACGTGCGCATCGTCGAGGACGACTTCCCGCACGTCAAGGAGGTCGACGCCAAACTCGTCGTCTTGGCGAAGAAGGTCGGCGCGAAGATCATCACCAACGATCTGAATCTGAACAAGGTGGCCGAGTTGCAGGGCGTCCGCGTGCTCAACATCAACGAGTTGTGCAACGCGCTGCGTCCGGTCGTGTTGCCCGGCGAGACCATCCGCGTGTTCGTGCTCAAGGAAGGCAAGGAAGCCGGGCAAGGAGTCGCCTACCTGGACGACGGAACCATGATCGTCGTGGACAACGCGAAGCGCTGCATCGGCCGGAATGTGGATGTCGTGGTCACCAGCGTCCTGCAGACGACGGCGGGGCGCATGATCTTCACACGACTCAAGGAAGAGAGCGAGCGGGAGGAGTTTCAAGTCGCGCGTGGTTAGACGCACCGTCGCCCTTGTGCCCGCCGCGGGACGGGGTCTGCGGATGGGCGGGACCGTCCCGAAGCAGTTTCTTGCGCTGGGAGGCCTGCCCCTGCTCGTACACGCCCTCCGCGTGCTCGAGGCCTCGCCCGAGATCCACAGGATCATTGTCGCGGTTCCTCGGACCGAACGGGAGTACTGCCTGGACCAGGTCGTCGTTCCGCACGGGTTCAAGAAAGTCGGTAAGATCGTGTCCGGCGGCGAGCATCGGCAGGATTCGGTGCGCCATGCGCTCGCGGAAGTCGACGAGGAAACGGAGATCGTCCTAGTGCACGATGCGGTCCGGCCGTTTCTCACCGAACGGATGGTGCGGGACGTGATCGAGCAGGCGGCGAAGCACGGCGCGGCGATCGTTGCGATCCCGATGCGCGACACGGTGAAGCAGGTGGGAGCCGACGGAGCCATCGAGCGCACGGTGGATCGGCGGCACCTCTGGCTGGCTCAAACGCCGCAGGCGTTTCGAAGGGATTGGCTGGAGGAGGCGCACCGCAAGGCCCAACTGGAAGGTATCCGGGCGACGGACGACGCGCACCTGGTCGAATTGCTCGGCCGACGCGTCGCGGTGGTGGAAGGCAGCGGAGAGAACATCAAGGTCACCAGGCCGGAGGACATGGTGATCGGCGAAGCCATCTTGGCGGCGCGCAGGAGACGTGAAACGTGAATCGTTAAACGTAACACACGAATCATTGACGGAATGACCGCCTCATTATCTGTCTTTGCATCAAACAATGAACGGGTAGCGGTTAACGATTAACGAGGCTCGGCATGCGGATCGGCATCGGGTACGACATTCATCCGTTGGCGGCGGGGCGCAAGCTGATCTTAGGCGGCGTTGAGATCCCGCATCCCAAAGGGCTCGAGGGGCATTCGGATTCCGATGCGCTCGTTCATGCGGTCTGCGATGCGTTGCTAGGCGCCATGGGGGAGGGAGATTTGGGCCGTCATTACCCGAGTTCCGATCCCCGTTACAAAGACATCTCCAGCCTGAAACTCTTGGAGGATGTGATCGGCAAGCTGGAGCGAAAGGGATATCGGCTGGTGAACCTGGACACGGTCATCATTGCGCAGGCTCCCCGGTTGAGCCCGCACCTGGCCGCGATGCAGAAAAGGATGGCCGAGGTTCTCCGGGTCGATCCGGATCTGGTCAACGTCAAGGTCAAGAGCGGCGAGGGACTGGACGCCGTCGGCCGGGAAGAAGCCATTGCGACCCAGGCGGTGTGTGTGATTGAACGACTCGATCAATGAGTCGTCGGCGGTCAGATGTCAGCCCGCAGCTATCAGTTTGCGCTGATAGCCGATGGCTGAGAGCTGACAGCTGACAGCCGGGATTCTGGCCATGTTCAAAACGATCAAACAAGATCTCCAAGCCGTCTTCGACCGCGATCCGGCTGCGACCAGCACACTGGAAGTCGTCCTGACCTACGCGGGCTTTCATGCCATCCTTGCCTATCGGTTCGCGCATTGGTTGCACAGCAAAGGGGTGCCGTTCGTCCCGCGGGCCATTTCCCAGTTCGCGCGCTGGCTGACGGGAATCGAGATCCACCCCGCCGCCAAGATCGGGACCGGCTTCTTCATCGACCATGGGATGGGCGTGGTCATCGGCGAAACCGCCGAGATCGGCGACTACGTGACGCTCTTTCAGGGAGTCACGCTGGGCGGCACAGGGAAGGAGCGTGGAAAACGCCATCCGACCCTGGGAAACCATGTGGTCGTCGGTGCCGGCGCCAAGATCCTGGGCGGGATCAGGATCGGGGACAACGTGAAGATCGGCGCCAACTCGGTGGTCCTGAAATCCGTCCCGCCCAACTCCACGGTCATCGGGGTGCCCGCCCGCATCATCAAGACGGAAGGCGAACGGATGCCCGACGCCACCATGGATCACATCAACATTCCCGACCCCATCGCGGACCGCTTCGCGGCGCTCGAACAGGAACTGATCGAGCTGCGGAAGAAGCTCGAGAACCCGCCGAATCAGAGTTAGTCCGAGGTCAGCCTGTCCTTTGCGACAGGACCTTCCTTTCGTCCCCTTCCTCCTCGTCCATCAGCCCTTTCCCGTAGCTTTCAGGCGCGGAGCCTTCGCTCGCGAGGACAGCGTCATGGGCGGGGAGCCTGCCGAGGCTGAGCTTGTTCACGAATGCGCCGGGCGCGCGTTTCCGCCTGCGCGGCGTCTTCGAGGCGACCGGCGCCGCGCAGCAGCGCCGCGTAGTTTTCGAGCGTCGTCGCCACACTGGGATGAGACGCTCCGAGCCCGCGTTCTTGAATCGCCAGCGCCCGCAGGAACAGCGGTTCGCCCTCCGCGTAGCGCTTATCGACGAACAAGACGACGGCCAGGGTGTTCAAGCTGGCGGCCACGGCGGAATGATCCGGGCCTAAAAGCCCTTCGCGGATTGCCAGCGCTCGTCGGAGGAGCTGCTCGGCCCTCGGGATTTCTCCTGTGGCGCTGTAGAGCGTGCCCAAGTGGTTCAGGGTGGCGGCGACAGCCAAATGGTCGGGGCCCAGGGCCTTCTCCTGGATCGCCAGTGCCCGTTGCAAGGTAGACTCGGCTTGATCGACCTTGCCCAAGCGGTGATAAAGCGTGCCCAAATGATCCAGATAGACGGCGACGGCAGGATCTTCCGGTCCCAGAGCTTCCTCCGACAGTTCGACCGCGCGTTGCGCCAAGGGAAGCGCCTCGGCGTGTTGTCCGGACCGCTCGAGTTGCACCATCCGTTTGCTGAGGTCGAGAATGTCGTCCGGCTGCTGAGCGACGGCAGGCAAAGCGTGGAAGAGGAGGGCGCAAGCAAAAACCCGGCGAAGGTCGCGTCCACCGGAACGGAGGTGCATCATCCTGTTCAATCTTCCCGTCGCTATATGGTGTGCGGCCGACAGGGCGACTCCGCCTGCCTAGCCTGCTCGCAGGATACGCGAACTACCGGCGAAAAGCGAGAGAAGGCTCAGGCACCGCTTCGATTCAGGCTTCGGCCCACCGATGCAGGAACATCACGGAGGGGACCGATCCGTTGGTCACGGGACAGGACGTCTCATAGCGGACCGCCAGCTCGTTCAGCGCCCGGCCGACGTCGGACGCCGTGAGGCCCATTTGTTGGCTGATTCGTTCGACGCAGGCCGCCATGACCGCTTTGAACAATTCCGCGTTCAGCAAGCCGGTCATCGCATTCTGCTGATTCCCGTCCTGCCGTTCGACATCGGGGTTCCCGTTGACCATATACTCTCCGGAAAGGTGACGCCTCGATGGCCCTGTTGATAATCGCAAGTTCAATGCGGCATGGGGCGGCCTCCCGCCGGTAGGCCGGCGTTCTCCCGGCTTGACCAGGCAAAAAGTCAGCTTATTCAATGGTACGGGTCGTGGCCGTTCGGAGCCCACGATTCATTCGCGGCAAGATCAGCAGGAGGTGGTGAGGGGATGAAGTGTCCCAAGTGCGCCGGGTTGATGGTGGAAGAACGGTATCTCGACGCGCATGTGAGTCTCCACGAATGGAAGTGCATCAATTGCGGGCTCAGACAAGACTTCAGCGGATCGGCGGTTCATAAAGGTCGGCCATTCGCGCACGATGTTCATCCATGGTCGAAGGGCGGTAAGTGCGCGCCTATGCATCCACCGGACGCTGCGGGCCTCCTGTACCGGGTTCAACCCGGAGCGCGGGTAAGCCGAAAACCCGAGCCCGTGCCGGCGGCGCCGTTAGCGGCATGACAGGCATTCTCCTGGTCGTGGACAATCGAGGTCTTTTCGGCTCAGGAACCGAGCACTTGCCGTCCGACGGGTCCCTCGAGACAGGAGGCACGCTCTCCAGCTAGTAATCCACCCTCACGAGGTAAAGCCCGTGGGGCGGAGCCGTTTTCCCGGCCGCCGAACGGTCCCGCGCTTCAAGGATCTCTTTCAGAGACTCCGGTGAGCGTTTCTTGAAGCCCACTTCGACCAATGTCCCTACGATCGTCCGCACCATTTGTTTGAGAAAACGGTCCGCATAGGCTTGGATGCGAATGAGGTCCGCCTCCTGGCCGATGTCAAGCCGCTGCAGATCGCACCAGGGATTTTCGTTGTCGCTCAGGGCGCCCTCGAATGACGAGAAGTCGTGTTTGCCGACCAGCAAGCCGGCTGCGGTTTTCATCGCAGGCACGTCGAGCGGTTTGTGCAGGTGCCAGGCTCGCTGGAGCTGCAGGGCCGACCGTTCGGGACGGTTGAGGATGCGGTATTCGTAGAGCTTCCCGCGCGCGGAATAGCGCGCGTGGAACCCGTCGTCCACCTCTTCGACACGTCGCACGCTGATGTCGTCGGGCAGGACTCCGTTCAAGGCCCTGGTCCATTCTTCGGGGGACATCACGCGCTCAGTCCGGAAACTGGCGACCTGGCCGAGCGCGTGGACGCCCGCGTCGGTGCGGCCGGCTCCGATGACCGGGATCTGGGCCTGAGTGATCCGGGCAAGCGCCGCCTCCACGGCTTCCTGGATCGTCGGCCGGTCGGGCTGACGTTGCCACCCCGCGTAGCGGGTGCCGTCATATTCCAAGGTGACCTTCAGGGTGGGCATGACGAGAGGCGGTCGGGCGCGGCTCGTTACTTTGAGGAGAGACGGTTCGGACTGGCAAACGTTTTGACGCCATCGAACAGGGCTTCCGCGACGCGCGCCAAAAACGACGCGCTCTTCAGGAGTTGCTCTTCGGCCGGATTGGAAATATACGCGATTTCGGCCAGGATACTGGGCATGGTGGTGAAGCGCAGGACATAGAACGGAGCCGTCTTGACCCCGTGATCGACCGTGTTGTAATGGCCGTTCAGACGCGTGACCATCGCCTGCTTGGTCGTCCAGGCCAACTCCAACGAGTCCTCGATTTTCTTCGTCGTGAGGAGGTCGGCGACGAGGTATTCCCAGCCGACGCCCGTGCTGCTCAACGGCGTGCCGTTTTCCCGCGCCGCCACTTCGAGCGCGCGCTGATCCTTGGCTTCGCCGAAGTGATAGATCTCGATGCCCTTGATCCCTTTCTGCGGATGCGAATTCACGTGGATCGAGACGAACAGGTCGGCGTTGTTGCTGTTGGCGAACTTGGCCCGATCCTCCAGTTCGATGAACATGTCGCGGTCCCGCGTCATCAGCACCCGGGTGTCGGGTTCCTTGCTGAGGAGATCGCGGAGCAACAGCGCGACTTTCAAAGTGATGTCTTTCTCTTCCGTCCCGTGCGCGCCGCGCGCGCCCGGATCCTTGCCGCCGTGACCCGGATCGATGACGATCGTTTTGATTGTTTGTCGGGGAACCGGCTGGACGCGCGGCTGCGGTTCTTCATTGCCGTTGGGGGCCGGCTGGGCTCCGGTTTTGACCATGCTCTCGGATCCGGAGCGGGGCACGATGTCGACCACCAGCCGGTCGGGGTTCGACAGCGGCAGGATTTTATAGTCGCTGATACGTTTCGCCTTCAGCGAGACGGCGACGGACCGGGGGGTTCTCTGGGTGATCGTGACGGCTTCGGGGAGCGTTCCGCCCGAGAGTTTCCCTTTGGCGGCTTTCCCCAGTTTCGCGTTTTTCAGCTCGATGATGACCCGGTCGGGATTGTTCCGCCGGTTTTCGGTGAACTGCACGCGGCGTTCGAGATCCAGGACGAGCCTGGTCCAGTCCGGATACGTGGCGACCCGCAAATCCCGGATCACCGCCGGCGTCACGGCCGAAGACTTTTTCCTGGACTTGGCAACCGGATGAACGACCAGGGAATCCGTATAATGCGGCGGCAGCGTTGTGACCCGGGGCGGAGCGGCGGACGGAGACGGAGGGAGCGGTGCGCCGGCTGCGAAGAGCAGGGCAAGGAAAACACACGCAACGGCCCGACGCCGCTTGGTCACGAAGGACTCCGTCTCACGGTTCTCGCGGTGAATCGGATGAAAAACTTTTCTCAGATGTGCCCGGTATTGTCAAGGGGAATCACAGGAAATTCACAGCTTTCCACAGGACGCCGCCGAGGTTGACAGGCTTTCCCGTAGTCCGCTAGGGTGCCGCTCGCTCATGGCGATGCATCTGATCCTCGACGGCTACAATGTGCTCGGCGTTCGGTCGGCCGGTCCGTCCTCCGGCAGGCCTCCAAGCGAGTTCGCGCGCGAGCAGTTGCTGCGCGATTTGGCCGGCTATCGTCAACGCAAAGGGCATGCGATCACCGTGGTCTTCGACGGGTGGCGGGAGGGCCTGGGCGTCGAGCGCCACGAGCACCGTTCGGGCGTCGAAGTGATTTATTCGCGGCGCGGCGAGCGGGCCGATCAAGTCATCCAGCGGCTCGCGCAAGCATACGGTCGGGACTGCGCGGTGGTGTCGTCGGACCGGGAGGTGGCGGATTTTGCGAGAGCGCACGGCGCGTTCGTGATCGGCGCCGCCGAATTTGCCGCCAAACTCTCCGCTCCGGTCGCATCGCCCGCCGGCCCGGCGTTGAAGGGGCGGGTGGTCGAGGAAGAGGACCCGCCGAGGCGCAACCCGGACAAGAAGGGCAACCCGCATAAACTTCCCAAAGCGCTTCGTCGCAGAAACCGCCGGCTCAGGAAATTCTGAACAGCCGGCGGGCGTTCTCCGCCGTGATCCGGCCGATCTCCCCTGTCGCGGCCTCGGGCGCAGATCTGATCTCGGCCAACGTTTTCGCAACCAAGGCGACATAGGCCGGCTCGTTGCGTTTGCCGCGGTGGGGGACCGGCGCGAGGTAGGGGCAATCGGTTTCGATCAGCAGTCGATCGGGCGGGACGGTTTTCGCGATGTCGCGCAACATGGTCGCGTTCTGGAATGTGATAATTCCCGAAAAAGACAGGTAGAAACCGAGATCCAACGCATCCTTCGCCAGCCACGCATCTCCCGAGAAACAGTGAAACACCCCGCCCACTTCCGAGGCGTGTTCCTCTTTGAGAATCGCGATCGTGTCTTCCTGCGCCTCCCGCGTATGAACGACGAGGGGGAGCTTCAACTCGCGGGCCAGCCCGATCTGTTCGCGGAACCGAGAGCGCTGCTCTTTGGGCGACGAGTGGTTGTAGTGGTAATCCAAACCGATCTCCCCGTAGGCCACGACTTTGGGATGCCGGGCGAGCCGCCTCAGTTCGTCGTACCACCCGTCCCCGATGTGTTTGACTTCGTGCGGATGGACGCCGATCGTGGCGTACACGAACGGGTACCGCTCCGCCAGCGCGACCGCCGCGCGGCTGGTGGCCAGGTCGCACCCGATCGTGACGAAGGCGCCGACCCCGGCCTCTCGCGCCCGGGTGAGCACCGCCTCGCGGTCGGCGTCGTACCGGGCATCATCCAGATGCGTGTGTGTGTCGATCAGCATGGCGGCCGATCTTAGCACGAGCCTCGTTTCCGTGGCGAGGCTGCATCGAGCCGGGCCGGATGGAAAAAAACGGCGTTGACAACGTCGGCGCCGCCGTGGTAAATGCAAGTCACTTGCAATTGGATTCCGTGCTATGAACGCGTCGATGCTCCGCAGTCTCAAAGCGGTCGGCAAGAAACTCACCAAGCCCAGGAAGGCGATGTTGGAGATTCTTCTGGAGAGCGCCTTACCGATCACCGCGGCGGAGGTGCATGAGCGCCTGAAGCGGGCGCATCGAACAGTGGACCTCGTCACCGTCTATCGGAATCTGGCCATGCTCCAGGAGCTTGGATTGATCGACCCGGTCGGGTTCCACGAAGGGCAGATGCGGTACGAGGTGCGTCACGGCCGGCAGCACCATCATCACATTCGATGCCGGGGATGCGGCCGTATCGCCGACTTGATGCTGTGCCCGTTGAAAAAGTTGACCGAGGTGGTCGAACGGCGGACCAGATTCGTCGTCGAAAGCCACGCCCTGGAATTTTTCGGATGGTGCCCGGAATGCCGCTGACCCGTATGGGCGCTCAGTCCTGTCGCTGGTTGCTCGCCGCGGCCTATGTCCTGCTGGTTCTGGCGCTTCAGCCTCTGCTGCTGGATCACGCCTTTGCCGCCGGGTCGTCTCATGGACATTCGGATCGAGATTTCTGCGCCTGGCTGGACCATGCGGCGGGCGCAGGAGTCCACGCTGCCGCTCCGTCCGCCGTCCTGCACGTCGTCGCGCTTACCCGCACGCCTCATCTCCGCGAGTTTCTCCTCTCCGTTGATCGCGTGCAAGACCCCGTCCGCGGTCCGCCTTCTCTTCTCTCCTAGCCTGTACGCCGTCGTTCGTTCCGTCCGGCGTTGCGCGCGGACGGATCGACCATCGGCCGATCCATTGACTGTCCGATCGGCGCGACGCGGCCGGCGAGTCCCGATCCCGTCGGGTGTCGGTGGGCCTGCGGCGGTCGCGTGTCCGGTCGAAGAGAGAGGCGCGTTATGGCTGCGGGTGTCATGGCGCCGGTCCCCGTCACCGTGTTGACGGGCTTTCTCGGCGCGGGAAAAACGACCCTGCTCAATCGCATTCTGACCACGGAGCACGGCAAGCGGATCGCCGTCGTCGTCAACGAATTCGGCGAGGTCGGGATCGACAACCAGCTCGTGATCGGGGCCGACGAAGAAATCTTCGAGATGAACAACGGGTGCATCTGCTGCACGGTGCGGGGCGATTTGATCCGCATCATCGGCACGTTGCTCAAGCGCAAAGACCGGTTCGATTATCTGATGATCGAAACGACCGGACTGGCCGACCCGGCTCCCGTCGCCCAGACGTTTTTTGTCGACGACGAGATGCGGCGCCGGCTCGTGTTGGACGGAATCATCACAGTGGTGGATTCGAAACACATTCGGGAGCATCTCGAGACGAGCCCGGAGGCGAAGGAGCAAATCGCCTTTGCCGATGTGATCCTCTTGAACAAGATCGACCTCGTCCCGCCGGCCGAGGTGGACAAATTGGAGGCGCGCATCCGGGCGATCAATGTGATGGCGAAGATTCATCGGACCAGAGACGCCCAGGTCGAAATCAACCGGCTGCTGAACATCGGCGCCTTCGATCTCAGCCGCAAGCTGGAGATCGATCCGAACTTCTTGGGCGAAGAGGCCCATCAACACGACCCCAGCGTCTTTTCTGTCGCCCTCGTCGAAGAGGGATTGGTCGATGAACGCAAGGTCAACGACTGGTTCCGGGGAATCCTCTCCACCATGGGGACGAATATCTATCGGATGAAAGGCATTCTGAACGTCAAAGGCCGAGACCATCGGTTCGTGTTTCAGGGCGTCCATATGCTGTTCGACGGGAAGGCCGATCGGGCATGGAAGCCCGGCGAGGCGCGCACCAATCAGTTGGTCTTCATCGGCAAGGACCTCGATCGCGACGCGCTGACGAAGGGGTTTCGGGCATGCCTCGTCTAGCCAAGCGACAGGCGGTGGTGAGGTTGAGGCCGGGCGGGTCGGTTCGACTCGCCGACTACGTTCACCGCGTTGCCTTTTCGGCGGACGGCCGCCGGCTCGCGGCCTGTTCGGCTTCCGGGGAAGTGGCGGTGTGGGACGTGCCGTCGTTGACACCGGTCTGTCAGCCGACGGGGCACCGGGAATCGGCGCTCGCGTTGGCGTGGCATCCCGTGCGACACGCGTTGGCGACCGGCGGACAGGACGGGGTGGTCAGGATGTGGATGACGGACATGGGAGAGGAGCGGGCGGTTCTTCCCGTCGGGCCGCCGAGCTCCTGGGTTGACCATCTGGCCTGGTCGCCGGACGGCGTGTGGCTCGCGGCTTCCGGAGGGAAGACGTTGCGCGTGTGGACGACGCGCGGCGACGATGCGCCGCAGCCGGCCGGGGAAGTGCTGGCCCATCAGACGACGATCTCGGCCCTGGCATGGATGCCGCGAGGCGGCGGGGTGATCACGGCCTGTTACGGCGGCGCATGGCTGTGGACGATCGGGGAAGATAAACCGGTTCGGTCGTTCCCCTACGACGGCGCGCTGCTGTCCATCGCCGTGAGTCCCGGCGGCGGGTTCCTGGCTTCCGGCAATCTCGATGGATCGGTTCACCTGTTCCGGACGGAGAACGAACAGAACTGGCACATGTCCGGGTATCCGATGAAGGTGACGTGCGTGCGATTCGACCATGACGGGATGAATCTGTTCACCGCGTCGGGTCCGGCGTTGATGTCCTGGAACATGAAGAAATTCGAGGGAACCGGCGGGCGGCTGTTCAAGGGGCATCTGGGATGGATCCGCGAGATCGCCTGTCACCCTTCTCATTCCCTGGTCGCCACGGCGGGCGAAGACGGCTTCCTGTGCCTCTGGGAACCGCGGACGACGAAACCGATGGTGATCGAGGAGATCAACACAACGGGCGGGTTGTCCTGCGTCGCCTGGAGTTCCACGGGGACGCGGGTGGCGACCGGCGCCGACGACGGAGCCGTGTCTCTGTTGTTCGTCGAAGGGCTGGGAGACTGACGATGAATCTGTTCGGCGGGCGGCGCGCGATCGATCCCGACCAGGCCGACCGAATCAAGTCCTGGGCTCGTGCGAGGTGGGGCCTGAGCGACGAGACGACGGTCATGGTGACGGAATTGGAATGTCGCGAGCCCGGCTGCCCGCCGATCGAAACCGTGATCGCCGTTCTCGAAGGGCCCGGACAAGTGAGACAGTACAAGATCCATAAATCGGCCGGCGAGGTCCGGCGCCGCGATGTGGAGGACCTGGCCAAGGAGCGCGATCACCACGACCACGAGAAGGAGGGGCGACACTCATGAGCGGGACGACGAAGTCCGCCGCGGAGGAAGGCGCGAAGTCGAGCGACGATCCCGTTGCGCGGGGCTTGGTTCGGGAAGCCCATAGCCGGATGTACAAATGGCCGGCCGGGTTCGGCGGGTACCGGGCGGATGTGCTCGTCAATGACGAGGGGGAGGTGTTCAAGGGCGAGGTCTGCGTGATTCCGCGGAAAGAGACGACCGTGGAACTGCCGGGCGCGGACCCCGCGCTCCGCGAATGGGTGCGCGAGCGGCTCTGGACCCAAGGTATGCACCTGGCCCACCTGCCGTTCGAAGAGGGCGACGGGAAGTACGTGTTCTCGTTCGATCCGGACGAAGATCCGGCCCGGTTCCATCCCCGCGGCCGTCGCGTGTTGCTGACCGGCGGTCGGTTGGACTCGTGGTATCGCATCAAGGACCGGCAATACACCCAGATCGGTCGCATCGCTCCGATGATCGAACGGCGCGTGAATACCATCGAGCGGTACGACGCGGCGCCGGACGGCAGGCAGTACTCCAGCCATTACGTCATGACCTATTTCACCCTGGACGGCCGCTCGGTCATCGGGATGGAAAGCTACGTGAACGAGTATGCGGACCTGCGAGGACTCTGGCTCCCGTTGCGCCGACGGATCTCTTTCGGCGAGCGAGGGCTGGTGAAGACGCGGGTGATCGAACTGTTCAATCACGAGGTGGGGGTGTGAGCGCGGATCAGGACGATACGGAACAACCGACGGCCGACCGTGAACCCCGGCGCGCGGCTGAACGGCGTGTGGAAGCGGAAGGCATGGTCATTCCCAAGACGGCCTCAATCCTTCCGTTGCTGGTGCTGTATCAGCGGGCGTGGGAATTGACCCAATCCTCGGAGCTGTCGCTGGCTCGGCTGGCGCACGCGGCCGAGGCGGCGGCCCTGGCCGACGCCGTCTGTCACCTATTGGCCGAGGCGGGAGACGAAGCGGGCCACGTGCGCTGGGCGGCCAGACTGTCGGAAGCCAGGCACTGGGTCGGCGTCATCCATGATGCGCTGAGCCATCAGGAGGGTTTGGAAGAAATAAATGAATGACAGCATCTCTGAAGCGGGGTCTCGGTCACGCCGGCCTTCACCGCGGCCGGCTTTCAATCGTCTTGGCCGATCTGATGCCCGGCCTGCGGGCGGTGCCGCGCCATGCACGATGGAAGGTCGGCGGAATAACGGCGATCGCCTTGCTCCCGCGCAGATAGACGGACCGAAGTTCTCTGAGGATCGCCAGGAGGGGCCATGCCGATCTATGAATATCAGGCCGAGCAGTGTCTTGGGCCGAAGGATTGTCCCCAACGGTTTGCCTTCCGGCAGACGATGAATGAACCGCCGGTAACACGGTGCCGAGTCTGTGGCACGGCGATGACACGGATCTTGTCGTCGTTCAGTGCCGGTGCCGGGACGTTCGCCTGCGAAGCCGCCGAGGCTGGGCCGGCGCACGGCTCTTGCGCGCCGCCGGCGACGCTGAAGAACATGTTCGGCGGAGGATTGAGGATCGTGGGTTGCGGACATGCCCATGGTCGGGATTGTGGTCCAAAGGACGCAAAGGAAGCGGAATCACGCGCCTTGCGCTGATCGGCGCCCTCTGTTAAAAGATCGCCTGGTGATGAAGACCATCCCGACACAACGTACTGTCCGTCGCAGAGCACGTGTCACCGTGGCCTTGACCGTGAGCCTGATGCTCCTGGTCCTGGCGCCGTTCGCCGTCGCATTGGACGTCCACCACGAGCTGGCCGCCGCCGATGCGGACGGGCATGAGCACTCCGATACGGACCTCTGCCAGTGGGTGCAACACCAGACGGCCGGATCACTTGACTTTGATCCTCCCAAGCCCGCCGTTGCCGAGAGAGTCGGGCAACAGGAATTCCCGGCCGAATCCGTTCTTCTGTCCATCGATCTCTCCTCCGCCGGTCCCTCGCGCGCGCCTCCGCTCCGCTAGATTTCGCTCCAGCCGATCGGGCAAGGCGCAACCGCGAGACGCGCGGGCTTGCGCCGTCGTCTTCATTCAATTTTTGCCGGTGGAGGAAGAAACCATGAGCCGTTTCTATTGGTTCGCCCGCGCGATGTCATTCGTCTTATTGGGTTTCTACGCCGTATCCGGATGGGAGATGAGCTCGGCCTCCGCAGCGGAGGAGAGTGGTCGGAGGGTCGTTCGAGGATTCGTCCAAAATCAAGACCTGCGGCGCATTCCCCAAGCCATCGTGCAAGTCAAGGATCAGGAGGGAAATCCGGTCGCGACCGCCGTCACCGACGACGCGGGGGAGTTTTCGGTGACGGTGCCGCAGGAGGGCACGTATTCGGTCAGCGCCGTGCAGGAAACGTATCGGAGCGAGTATGTGATCGTGAAGATCGGGACGGAACCGCCGCCGCCGATGCGGTTGACCCTGGCCCTCACGCAGGAAATCGCGCTGGAAGTGGTGTCGCCGCTGCCTCCCATTCAGTACAAGGCGTCGAGCGAGACCTACTCGGTGAGCCGGAAAGACATCGAAGCGTTGCCGCGCGGAAACAACAACGAGCTGCACGATGTGCTGCTGACCATTCCGAGCGCGGCCTACGGCGCGCTGAAACAGTTGCACATTCGGCAGGACCACGCCAACTTACAGTTCCGCATCGACGGTGTGCCGATTCCGGACACGGTGACGTCCGCCTTCACGGACGTGATCACGCCTCGTGCCTGGGAACGGGCCGACATCCTCCTGGGCGGTATGGAGGCTCAGTACGGGTGGAGAACCACGGCGGTCGTCGATATCACCAGCAAGAGCGGGACCAGGCCCGGCTTCGGCTCGCTCCAGATGTTCGGCGGATCGAACGAAACGCTCAACCCCTCGTTCGAATACGGCGGCACGGTTGGCGAAAAGTTCCGCTACTACGTGCTGAACAGCTTTACGTCCACCAATCGCGGGATCGAGCCGCCCACGCTGGGGCATTCGATCTTTCACGGGCAGAGCGAGCGCAACCAGACGTACCTCCGCGGCGACTATCAACACGACAATCGCAACAACTTCACTTGGCTGTTCCTGAATTCGGTGGCCAAGTATCAGATTCCCACCACGCCCGGACTGGCGGTCAACCCGGACGTCCTGGCGTTGCTGCAAGCGCAGAACCCGGCGTTCAATCCGGTCGCCTCGCAGGCCATCGATGAAAATCAGAAAGAGAACAACCAGTACGCGCACATGGTCTGGCGGCACGACATCAACGCCGGCAATTTCTTCAGCCTGGCCGGATATTTCCGCCATACCCGCGCCATCTTCAGAACGGATCCATTCAACGTATTGGCGCACGTCGCGGATCCTGATGAGCCGTTCTCGGCGGCCGATCAAGACCGGATGGCCTATTCGGGCGGCGTGCGGCTGGACTATACCTACGTGCACAGCAAAGAACATCTCATCAAAACGGGATTTCAGATCGACCGCACCCAGGCCGTCAACAAGACGCGGCTGTTCGCCTTTCAACGCGATCCGGGAACCGGCGAGCCGATCGGCAACGTGCTCGGGCTCGATGCCGACAACCGGCTGATCGGCTACCGCCAGGAATTCTGGCTGCAGGATCAGTGGACGCCGGACGAACACTGGACGTTCAACCTCGGCGTCCGCGGCGATGCGATCCAATACCAAATGAGCGAGGGGCAGGTCAGCCCGCGGGTCGGCGTGACGTACAAGTACGACAACGCCAACGTCTTTCATGCCTTCTACGGCAGATTGTTCACCCCGCCGAACCTGGAGGCGATCTCGTTCGCCAAGCTCAACACCATCGGCACGACGGCGGGGCCCGAGAATCTGACCAACAACACGGTCAGGGCCGAGCGATCCCACTACTTCGAAGTGGGGAGCTATCACGCACTGACATCATGGGCCACGCTGGAACTGACGGGCTATTACAAGCTCAACCGGTACCAATCGGATGCCGGCCAGTTCGGCACCACGCCGCTCCTGAATTTCTTCGCCTTCGAACGGGGATGGCAGCGGGGGGTCGACGGCGCCCTGAAAGTCCAGGTGACGGACAACCTGGCCGCGCGCGGGAACGTGGCCTGGGGCCAATGCAAGGGCTACGGCCTCCAGTCCGGCCATTTCCTGCTGGAACAGAAGGAGATCGACGACGTCAACTCGCCGGGCGGCGTGTTTTGCGATCACATGCAATTGCTGACAAGTTCGGCCGTGGTGAGTTATAAGTTTCTGGAGCGGACGACGATCAGCGGCCAGATGCTCTACGGGTCGGGTCTTCGCACGGCGGCCGACGAGGAAGCCAAGACGAATTCTTCGCACAGCCCGTCCTACACGGTTTACAATGTCTCCATTTCTCACGTCATTCCGTTGCCCTGGGATCGGCAGAAGTTCCTGATCGGGTTCGATGTGATTAATCTGCTGGATCAGAAATATTTCATCAACCAGGGCGAGGGAAGCATCGGTCTCGGCGTCGCGCACGCCGGCATGCCGCGGTCGTTTTTCTTCAGAGGGCAGTGGTTCTTTTAACAGCCGTGAGGCGTGAAGCGTGAAACGTGAAGCGTTGAACACTCGAGTCGGAAGAGCCGAGCGCCATTCCGTGCTCGCCGGGTCTTTTGCAGCGGTAGCCGGACTCGTTATTCCGATCGTTCTTCTGGCAGGAAATAGTCCGGCCGCCGAAGGCGATCGCGCCACGCATCAATCCGATCACGACGAGGACGTCGTGGTGCTGCCGGAAGTCCATGTGCATGGGCTCCCGCTCAACAAGGACCAGCAACTGGGACCGGTGCCGAAATCCACCCCCTGGCCCGCCATTCCGCCGTCGCTGGAAGGGAAAGAGCTGGACGACTGGATGAAGGCTCGCATGCTGGTCTCCAAAGACGCCAGGGTAACGGTCGTCGTGCTGGAGCCGGCCAGACATCGGGAGTTGACGATCGCGGGGATCGCCGCCCTCAACAAGTGGACGTTCGATCCGCAGATGAAAGGGGATGAGCCGGTCGACGGAGAGCTCACGGTCCGCATCCATTTTCGCACGCGATGAACGAAAAGCTGATAGCTAATAGCGAATAGCGGGCAGCTTCGACCAACCAGACAAACGAGACAGACCAGATAGACCGAACAGACCATCTTCTGATGAACTGGGACGAACAGCTCTTCCTCGCCATCAATGGACTAGCC
This sequence comes from Nitrospirota bacterium, assembly GCA_040755395.1. Taxonomy (NCBI): domain Bacteria; kingdom Pseudomonadati; phylum Nitrospirota; species Nitrospirota bacterium. The sequence continues at coordinate 21,251 of JBFMAX010000015.1, read as the reverse complement.
GGCCGGTCGCCCGGTGTCGACTGGGTAATGGTGGAATTGGCAAGACCTGGGCTGCTCTGGTTGCCCGGGATTCTCCTGGGAATCTATTGGCTCTGGCTGAGCTGGCGGGAAGCGCTCGTGGCCGCTCCCGTGTTGGCCGGGGCCATCGGGTTGGTGGACGCCGTCGGCGCGCAACTGAAACATCTCGCGCAGCGGCCGCGTCCCTGCGAAACGCTGCCCGGCATCCGTGAACTGGTCGGCTGCGGCGGGACGTTCGGATTCCCCTCCAACCATGCCGTCAACACGGCGGCCGCCGCGGCCTTTCTGCAGCTCCTCTATCCGCGATCCGGCTGGATCAGTTGGCCGGCGGTGTTCGTGGTCGGGTTCGCGCGCGTCTATGTCGGAGCCCACTACGTGACGGACGTGGTGGGGGGCTGGCTGATCGGCGGGTTATTCGGAGTCGGCACTGCGTGGGTCCTGCTGCGGTGGCCTCGATTTCCTCGCCCGGCCGCCAAGCCCGCACCGTCCCCGTGTCACCAACCACGCGGGTGATCGGCGCTCTCGCTCACTGTTCGACACAGGCCAGAAGTTCATTCCGGCAGCGTTCCTGGTCGTAATCCCGGCCGATCAGAACGACGACGTGGTCCGGCTCGTCGAGCAACGTGACGGGCGAGACGGTGTGGATGCGCGGCGGAAAGAACTGAAATTCCTGTAGTTCGGGCTCGCCGGCAAAACGGAAGAATCCCTTGGCTCGTTCGATTCCGTCCGGCAGCGCATCGACCCACCGGAGAAAGCGCGGTCGATTCAACGGGTCGGGCAGATGGATCGTCACCACCATCGGGTGACGGCGCGCGCCAGAGGCCGGCGCGGTCGACGGGCTTCGAGTCTGCCCGAACGCGACGCGGACGGTCGGCGCCGGACGAGCGGGCGGATCGGCCTCAAGCAGCGCATGCGGGTCCACGCGGGCGTGCGCGGTCTCCCAAATCCTGGCGTGGGGATTCTCCTTGATCGCGGCGGCCTTGAACTGTTCCCACAATCCGGGCACGTAGAGATCGCGTTTGTTCAGGATCACGTCGTCGGCATACCGGACGGCGTGACGTGTCGCGATATCCGGCATCGCGCCGTCCGACATCGCAGCCGGATGCAGCAAGGCGATCGCCCGCTCCAGCCGGATTAGTCGCGATACATAGACATCCGTGACGGCATCGACGACCTCCGCCGGGTCGGCCATTCCCGAACATTCCAACACGATCAGGTCCGCCCGGTCGTCCGTGACCAGTCGGCCGATGCCCCAGGCCAAATCCTCTTTGGTATCGCAGCACACGCAGCCGCCGGCGAGATTCAGCACCTGTTGCGCGAGCGTGCTCGCCCGGGGACCGTCGATGCTGACCGCGCCGGCTTCGTTCATCAACACGCCGACCCGGCGGCCTTGGTTACGCCAGTGTTCGAGGAGCCGCATGAGCAGGGTCGTCTTGCCGGCTCCCAATGAGCCGCAAAGGAGATAAAACGGAGCGGGATGTCCTCGCGCCATAGATGATGCCGTGAGCCCTGCCGGATCGCTGAATCGGCGCCGGCCATTTTACTCGGAGCGCCTGATCGGACGAAAGATCAACGGCGGGTTTCGAGGGCTTCAGCGGGCCGGTGCTGATCGGCGAGCCGGTTCAGGTCGCAGTGGACCGCATCCGGGTGGCAGCACTGGGTCTCCATCTGCACCGTGAGGTGGCGGATGCCGAAGTCCGAGGCCACCCGCGCGCGGATCGACCGCAGCAGGCCGTTGGTCAGCACGGTGTCGTCACCGTCGACCTGGACGTGGCACGTCAACATGACCAGCCGCGGTTCCACCGCCCAGATGTGCAGATCGTGCACGTTCTTGACGCCGGGGATCGACTCGATGGTCGCGGCGATCTGGGACGGGCTGAGGCCCGGCGGCGTGGATTCGAGCAGGACTTCGAGCGATTCCCGGAAGAGCGGCCAGGCGCCTTTCACGATGGCGCCGACGACGGCCAGGCTGACGAGCGGATCGAGAATCGACCAGCCGGTGAGCAGGATCATCCCGCCGCTGATGACGACGCCGAGCGAGACCCAAGCATCCGCCAGCATGTGCCAGAACGCGCTGCGGATGTTGAGGTCCTCGCGCGCCCCGTGTTGGAGGAGCAACGCGATGGCCAGGTTGGCGGCGAAGCTCAGCGCCGCGATCAGCATGACCCATCCCCCGGCGACCGGCACGGGGGAGAGAATCCGCTTCACGCCGACCAGCGTGATCCCGACGGCGGTGAGCAGCAGGATGAAGGAGTTCAGGAACGCCGCGACGATACCGGCGCGGTGGTACCCGAACGTGCGCGTCTCATTGGCCGGCCGCGACGTGAGCATGTGCGCGTAGAGCGCCAGAAAGAGCGAGCCCTGGTCGATCAGGTTGTGTCCGGCGTCGCTCATCAAGCCGACGCTGTCCAGCAGGAGGCCTCCGGCGAACTCCGCCAGGATGATGAACGCATTGACCGCGAGCGCCATGCGCAGGCGGGACCGCAGTTGCCGGTAGGAGGGATGAGCCTCGGTCATCAACGCTAGTTTCGCACGGCCTTCTCGCGCGCGCAAGTTGCGCGCGAGGGTTTGCCGGGTGAACGCGTCCTACCGGGCCCGCCGGTCATGCCCATCACCGGTTGATTCGGCTTGACGCGGAGGAGGGAAGAGGCCGATAAGTACGCCATGTCGTCGTCACACGAGATTCCGACCGCACGGATCGTGCTGTCTCCCGATCGGGAGCGACGGGTCGATCCGGGACATCTCTGGGTCTATGCCGGGCATGTGCGTGAAGTAAAGGGCGAGCCCGGTCCCGGGGACCTCGTCGATCTTTACACTGCTGCAGGTCGATTCTACGGGCGCGGCTTCTTCAACCCGCACTCCAAGATCCGTGTCCGCATCCTCACCTTTCAGGATGAGCCGATCGACGAAGGGTTCTGGGCGGCACGCTTGGAGGAGGCCGTCAGGTTGCGCGAGCGGGTCGTGTCCGGCACGAACGCCTACCGGATCGTTCACGGCGAGTCGGACCTGCTGCCCGGTCTGATCGTGGATCGGTACGGCGAATTGCTCGTGATGCAGACGCTGGCGTTCGGCATGGACCGCTGCAAGGACATCCTCGCCGATCTGTTGAGAAGTCGAACCGGCGCTCAGGGTGTGTTTCTCCGCAACGACGCGAAGAGCCGGGCGTTGGAAGGGTTGTCGCTCGAACAGCGGTTTCTGCGCGGAGAAGGTCCGACGACGGTCGAGGTATACGAAGGCGATGCCCGCTTCTTGGTGGACGTGGAGCGGGGACAGAAGACCGGATGGTTCTGCGACCAGCGTGAGAATCGGTCGGCTACGGCCTCGTTGGCGAGGGATCTGGAGGTGTTGGACGTCTTCTGCCACACGGGTGCCTTCGGCCTCCAGGCGGCGCTCCACGGCGCCCGGTCGGTGCTGGGCCTGGACGTAAGCCGCGATGCGCTGGTCCTGGCCCGTGAACATGCCGTGCTGAACAAAGTCGAGCAGATCTGCGCGTACCAGGAGGCCGATGCGTTCGAGGAGTTGCCGAAGCTGGAACGGACCGGGCACCGGTATGATCTGGTGGTTCTGGATCCGCCGGCCTTCGCCCGACGCAAACAGGCGGTGACCCCTGCGTTGGCCGGCTACAAGGAAATCAACCTGCGGGCGCTGCGGCTGGTGCGTTCCCAGGGCTTTCTCGTGTCCTGCTCCTGTTCCCATTACGTCGGCGAACAGGACCTGTGGAGGACCGTGCTCGCCGCCGCGCGCGACGCGAGACGGCGCGTCCGCTTGATCGAGAATCGGTCGCAGAGTCGGGATCATCCCGTGCTCGCCTCCATGTCTGAGACCCGTTATCTGAAGTGCCTGATCATGCAGGTTCTGTGAAACGTCCGCCGCAGGACGCTGTGTCGATGCCGCCGTTACAGGAGGAACAAGACGCCGGGCCGGTCGTGCCTGCCTCGACGGTCCTGCCCGAGATTACGATCAAAGCGCTCGTCCTTTCGGTCATTCTGGCAGCCGTCCTGGCCGGAGCCAATGCCTACCTGGGTCTGTTCGCCGGGATGACGGTCTCCGCCTCGATCCCGGCGGCCGTCGTGTCGATGGCGGTCCTGCGTTGCTTCCGCCGATCCAACATTCTTGAAAACAATATCGTCCAGACGGCGGCCTCGTCCGGGGAGGCCCTGGCGGCCGGGGTGATCTTCACCATTCCGGCCCTGCTCCTGATCGGTTACTGGCAAGCCTTCGACTATTGGCAGACGGCCGCCGTGTCCTTCGTCGGCGGCCTGCTGGGCGTTGTCTTTACGATTCCGCTGCGGCGGGCACTGATCGTCGGCGCGCGGCTCACGTTCCCCGAGGGGTTGGCCACCGCCGAGGTGTTGAAGGTAGGAACCGGGCAGGGTCGAGCGGCGACGGCGGGCTTCCGAACATTGGCCGCGGCGGCGGTGACCGGCGGGGTCATGAAATTCGCGGAAAGCGGCCTGCGACTCTGGACTGAGGCGGCCGAAGGCGCGTGGCAGGTCGGGCGGACGATACTCTACGGAGGGATCAACCTGTCGCCGGCCTTGCTGGCTGTGGGATTCATCATCGGTCTCCGGACTGCGGCGGTCGTGTTTCTCGGCGGCGCGATCGGGTGGCTGATCCTGCTCCCGGCGTATGGCGCGGTGGCGGGAGTGCCGGAGGGCATGAACGGGCTTGCCGCGGCCCGGGCGATCTGGAGCAGCCGGATTCGCTACGTCGGCATCGGAGCGATGCTGGTCGGCGGCGTATGGACCTTGATTCAGGTCCGGGACCCGATTCTCCGGAGCCTGCGCCGACTGGCCGAATCCTACGGACGGTTGTCGGCGGAAGCCGCCGGCATCGGCGAGACCCACGCCGAGGCGACTTCCGGCCCGCCGCGAACGGAACGGGATGCCTCGTTTCCCTGGATCGCCGGCGCGTTGCTGGGCTCGGTCGCGGCGATGTGGCTCATTTATCGCTCGGTCGTGGGTGATCTGATGGTGGCGTCGGGGATGACGCTGGTGATGGCGGCGGCGGCGTTTCTCTTTTCATCGGTGGCGGCCTACATGGCCGGGTTGGTGGGCAGTTCCAGCAATCCGGTGTCGGGCGTGACGATCGCCACGCTCATGCTCGCGTCGCTTCTGCTCGTGGCCGTCATGGGCCGGGGCCACCCGGCCGGTCCCGCGGCGACGTTGCTGATCGGGGCCGTCGTCTGTTGCGCGGCGGCGATGGGCGGAGACAACCTCCAAGATCTGAAAACCGGTCATCTGGTCGGCTCGACGCCATGGAAGCAGCAGATCATGCAGGTCGTCGGAGTCGCGACAGCCGCCGTGGTGATCGTGCCGGTCCTCTCGTTGTTGCACGCGAAGTATGGAATCGGCGACGCGACGGCGGACCATCCCCATCCTTTGAGCGCGCCGCAGGCCATGTTGATGGCGAGCCTGGCGAAGGGCGTATTCGGGGAGGGTCTGCCATGGCCTCTGGTGGGAGGCGGTATGGCCATCGGCGCGCTGGTGATCTGGCTCGATCGGCGGCAGGCCGCGCGAAGCGCCGCATTTCGCTTGCCCGTGCTGGCCGTGGCGTTGGGCATCTACCTGCCGCTCAAGTTGTCCGCGGCCATCGTTGCGGGAGGGCTGATCGCCGAGTGGTCGCGGAAGCGAGCGGCGAGGTCAGGCGACGTTTCGACTCAACAGGGAGTCCTGTTTGCCGCCGGATTGGTGACCGGCGAAGCGCTCCTGGGTATTGTCTTGGCCTTCCCGATCGCGTTGAGCGGGCTATGGCCGGGTCTAAGCGTTGATCCATTTGCGCTCTTTGACGTCCCGCCGATGGGCGCATGGCCGGGCGTGGCCGCACTTGCGGTTGTCGGCGCGATGCTCTATCGCGCCGCATGTCCGAGTCGATGCTGAACGATGGGGATTGCGGACTCAGTCCTTGTCGGTCAGTCGGAGGGCGGCTCGAAGTGCCCCGGCGGCCGGGACTGCCAGGGGACGGTCGCCTGCTTGGATTGTTTCACCAAACTGCGGAGGCTGACCTCGGCGGCTCGCAGCAGCTTCGGGTCGCCGTTCTGGATCAGCGCGGTCAGGAGCGCGTAGAGTGACCGGTCGAAGCGGGTTCCGAGCAAAATTCTCTCCGTAACCGGATCGACGCCGTTCGGCTGAAGCGGCCCGCCGCCGTCGCCTTCCTCCTCGGGCTGTTCGAAGAGCACTTCGAAGTCTTTCGGATCGCCGTACAGCCAGGGAGCGGGAACCCCGAGCGCCGAGGCGAGGGCCTCCAGCGTCGAAACCGGAGGGTCCAGTTCGCCGGCCTCGATCGCTTCGACGGTCGCAACCGGTAGATCGGCTTTCCGGGCAAGGACTTCAGCCGGTTGGCGTCGCGAAAGCCGCCAGGCTTGGAGGTGAGGGCCGATCGACATGGCGCGATCATACAGTGAACGACCCGCGCGGTGCAACCGCTGGAACGGGTGATCATCCTGGGACAATACACCAGAACATCAAGATTTCCAATAGCTTAAGCGAACTGGCGAGTGGAGGTCGATATAGGGTAAAATACGCCACTGGTTTGGTTCACGACGGCAGGTTGTAGGAGGCACACCCCATGCTTGGCACTGACATCCGCGGCATTCTCGCCGAAGAAGAAGAGGTCCAGCGCCGGCAGCAGGCGTTGAAATCGCTCATGTCTATGCGCAGCAAGCAGTTGCGCGAGTCTTTGGATCAGCGAATCAGGCGGGCTCGGAGTAGCGGCGACTGGATCAACTTGTCGCGGGCCGAGTGCGCCAACCTTCACAAGCAGGAAAAAGCGCATCTCCGCGCGCAGCTCGAGCAATTGCGCATGGAGCGGGACCGTACCCGCGGCAAGCTCAACGAGTTGAGACGAGCCAAAGCCAGGGCGCAGCGGTTGCGGGCGGCTGAAGCGTCATCCGGTCGAAAACGAAAGTAACTTGCGCGCTCCTTCCCACGCTCCTTCTCCCTGCGCAGACCCAAGCGCCGAAGAGGTGAAGGGCGGCGGTGTGTCCGGAACGCGCGGATATACCCGCGGTGAACCGGACAGGCATGGCATGCGCAACCTTCCTTCCTTGCCCGCGGCGACAGGTTCTCTCATCCGCGATCTGCTTCATCATAAGCAGGTCCGTGATGCCGAGCAGGCCTTCGTCCTTGAAGGCGTCAAGCCGGTGCTCGAGGCGCTTCGCTCGCGCGCGCCGGCCGTCAAAGCGCTGGTCGTCACGCCGGCGTTTCTGAGCAAGGAACGGCCGACCCTCAAGCGGGTGCTGGAACGCCATGCGGTGCCGCGATATGTCTGCCGCGAGACGGCGTTCGGGAAACTCTCCGATGTGGAACACGCCCAAGGGATTCTGGCGGTGGTCCGAAAGCCGGAGTGGGATGAAGAGGCGGTCCTGGCCAGACCGCGCGTGTTGGGTCTTTTCGGCGAACGACTGCAGGACCCGGCCAACGTCGGCGCGATCATTCGCACGGCGGCGGCCATGGGCCTGAGCGCCGTCTGGCTCACCTCCGATTCAGCCGATCCGTTCAATCCCAAAGTCGTTCGCACCACCACCGGTACCCTGCTGCAACTGCCGATTTTCCGCCGGAACGATCCGTCCTGGTTTCTTGATCACGGCTGCGCCTTGCTGGCCGCCGAGCCGCACGATTGGCACGCGAGGGCCATTCGGGAGATTCGCGCATTGCCCCGGCGCGCAGTGCTGGCGGTGGGAAATGAAAGCCGCGGATTATCCGAGGCGACGCTCAAGCAGGCCGCCATCCGCTTTTACATTCCGCTCCATCGCGGCGTCGATTCCCTCAACGTCGCCGCGTCCGTCGCCATCGCGGTATTCTATTTCAGCGGCCTGCCAAAGAGCTCATAAAAGGGTGAGGAGCAAGGCGTAAGAGGTGGGGGACAGATACGGCCAGCATGGAGCCCCTCGCGCCTAACGCCCGTATGCTTTGCGCGAGAGTGGTGTCGAGGGACAGAATCGAACTGTCGACTCCAGCCTTTTCAGAGGCAGGGCATTCCATCTAAGTCAGCGAAAGGGCGTACAGGTTATCAGGCCGCTTCGCCTTAGACCACCAAATGGACAACCCGTCACTCGTGGGCAAATCTTAGTCAGGAAAATTCGAAGCCGAATCAGTCTGATTCGAGCGGTTCCTCGGCCTGCAGTGCCGCTAGGACTTGGCGTGAAGGCTCAGGTGCCGCACGATGGTCTCACGTTCCGAGTCTGTCAGTGGCGCACGGCCTCTCTCGCGAATCAACCTTTCCATCTTGGGCAGGAGTTCTAGCCATTCCGCCATGGTCCGTAACCGTGGGTCCGGCACCCCATGACCTCCTGCGCGGGTGTTCCGTGGCATCCCCCACAACGGCGTGCATAGAGCTGTCCATCGGGAGTATCGAGGTCCGGGATTCCAGCAAACATCGCACAAGCTGCAATTCCCGGCAGTGCCAAGAAGGCCGTGACGTATCCCATGACGCATCGAGCACTACATATGCTTGGCTCCTTTCTCATAGACCTTTTGCCACGTCTGCCTGCCCCGCCTGTTTATCGCGCGATCCGAAGCGTGAGATTGTCAAAATAAGTCACCGCATCGGATTTCGTCCAGAGGCCGACACGCCCTTCCTTGAAGGTTTCATCGCAGAGGTCAAACACCGGCTGTTCGTCAAAGAAGACTTGTACCCGGCATCCGCCCATCCTGACTGTGAGTTTGTGCCACCTTCGGACGTCAATGATCTGGTCAACATTCTTGAGCATCTGCCGTACGCCTTTCACCACGCGATAAATCCGGATATTCTGCTCCAAGGGATTGGCTCTGGTCAGATAGTAATTGCGATCATCCGCCGCACGCCAGATGAGACCCCCACCCATGTCCGCTTTGCCTTCCACCGGCAGCAGGGAGACTTCTAGTTCCAAATCGGCAGAGGTCGTTCCGTTAATCAAGACCACCTTGTAGGCGTGTTCTGCTCCCTTTCCCATCATCTGCGCCAGCACGTGAGGCCGGCTGAGGGCGCGCTCGGTTGGCAGTACCTTCCAATCCCCGGCGGGCCTGCCATCAAACAGGGTCCCGATTACAAAATCCTTCGAGAGGGCGTCAGGCGGATCAGCATCAAAGTTCCAGACATGGCTCGATAAGTCCGTTTCGGCGCCAGTCACGAGGGCGCCTGCAAGAGCGGCGAGTAAGGAGACCGCCACGCATGCGGACACGAGGTATCGGCTCTTCAATGGTTGCATGGCCACGATCAGCGCATCGGGTTCCTTTGTGGATCTTCTTCTCCGTATGCCGCAATGAAGCATTCGTCAGGCTATCGCCATGTCACTTCTTCCCAGTAAAGATGAACAAAGGTTTCATATGGCGGAAAGTTCCTGGTATTCTGCTCCTTGGAGCGAACCCACAGGTCGATTTCCATCCCGGCGGGATCGGTTTCCCCACCGGGCAAGGTGCGCTTGACCGGGTATCGGATCTCATGGGTCTTGGGATCACGCGAACGCTCCATCACCATGAAGTGGGCGTCAAAGTGTTTGTAGAGAACCTGATCGTTCTTGTACATCGTGGCTGTGCCCCAACCCGCCAGGTAGAGCCAGGTCTTGGGATACAGGGGGTCGCCATTGCCCGAGTCGCCATGCTCATACACCCGTGTGGCAATGCCTCCGTTTTGGAACGGCTGCTTCGCCGCAAAACGGTCAAAGACAATTCGGTACCGGTCAGTTCTTTCAACGAATTCGGCTAAGACTTGGCCGGTGTTCGTCACCTCGTTCACCATGATCGCAATCGTCCCTTGCACCGGGGTTAAGTGCTTCCCGGCGTAATCGAGGTGATCCCATGGCGCGTGATCGTCCATGCTACCAACAAGGGTTCCCTTCTGGCCTATCAAGTGGAACTGACCGCTGTAATGAGGATGTTCAGTAGCCGTAAAGATCCGCGTACCCTCATCCCCCCTCGGCGTGCCAAATTGCCCCGTGACTGCGCCGAGCAAGGATACGAGGGAGAAGAGTGTCAGTGTGGTTCCAAGAACTTTCTTTGAGATGGTGTCCATTCGTCTGCCTCTCCTAGTGGGAATGAGTTGGGAGTTGGTCATGCTTATGGTTGATGATTCGATGATGGGCTTCTCCTGACGCACTCAATGGATCAACGTGGATGACCGCATTGGATAGATACTGCAAATGATGAAGGAGTTGGTGTCGGACTTCCTGCGCGATTGCATGCCCTCGTTCCACGGAGAGGTCTGACCGGACCGCAATGTTGACCTCAGCTAGGAGCCGGTGGCCGAGCCCTCTGATTCGAACTTCCGTGACGTCCTCGACTCCGGGCACATGCTGTGCGGCGTGAATGACTTCTTCGACGACCTGGGGATCCACCCCATCAAGCAATCGACTGAAGACCATCTTCGCCGAATCCCATCCCGTTCTCAGGATCACGCCTGCGATCAGAAGCCCAATGATCGGATCGGCGATCGGGTACCCGAGCCAGATCCCGATGCCTGCCAGCACCACAGCGAGACTGGCCAACGCATCCGTTCTGGCATGGTAGCCATCAGCCACGAGGGCCGCGCTTCCGATCTCGTGACCGGTTTTGATGCGGTACCGTGCCACCGCCTCGTTTCCGATGTAGGCAACCAGAGAGGCAAAAACGACGGCCCACACATGCCCGACCTGCTCCGGCTGTACCAGATGCCTCATTGATTCATATCCGACCCAAAGCCCGGTCACAACGATGAGGACGACAATGCTGACCCCTGCCAAATCTTCCAGCCTGCCATAGCCATAGGTGAAGCGTGCAGTCGGTCTCCAGCGGCTGAGACTAAAGGCCAGCCAGAGGGGAAGAGCAGTGGCGGCGTCACTGAAGTTGTGCAGGGAGTCGGCGAGGAGCGCTTGGCTACCGGACAGAGCCGTGACACCGAGTTCCAAGAGAGCCGTGATGAGCAAGCCGGCTGTCGACCATTTAATTGCCGCGATGCCTCGTTCCGTCGTCAGGATGATCGGATCGACGACGCCTTGGGTATGGTCATGGCCGGTTTTGTCGGTTTGTCCACTCATGGATCAGATCAGTTCAAATGCCAGAAGGAGGGCGACCACCTCGCTGAATCTTACCGGTTCATCAGCCGGAAAACGACGGGATTCTATATCAAGAGGGTGAGGCGAGGAGGGTCAGCACTTGCTTGGTGGACCATTCAAAGAGGGTGACGATCGGGCCGAAGATCTTATCGAACAACGAGAGCCACGGCGCTGTTCGTAAGGCAAATCCGAGTGAGTTCCTTAGTGCAAGAAACTTCGGGACGAGTTCCCCTACCACCACGGTGGAATAGGTTAACGGTAGAACCACGAGTCCGATCGCAATGGTATCGGCAGTCGCCTCGCCAACCCCCAGGCTTTTCTCGAGCGTTGGGCTCAACAGCTCTTCGGTTCCGGATTTTCCCTCAATTGAAGGAGAAGCGGGGCCTTTTTGTGGCCTTGGCGCATGAGTTCCCGGAGGAACGGTCTATTGACCGCAACAAACGCGATCTCGGCCCCGGCAAGCAGGGCGTTAAGGAGCAGGCACATGAGATGATAAGAAGTTCGAGCATCGTGACGACCTTTCAGTGATACGATGTGGTCCTACAGGACGGTTCATGGTGATTGTAAACTATCTGCAATGCGCACCCTAACACGAAACATTCCAGATGACCTCGCTGAACAGCGATAAATGGATGGCGTCAGGAGAAGAGGAGCAAAAAGATAAGGTTGGCGAAAGCAATCGAGCCCCAACCAGAGGTTTACATAGGCGTTGCTTTCTCGTGCTGTGAGGCTTGCTCGGGGCAGCTATCTTTAGTCGACCGACGTTTGGAAGTGGCTTGAGGGACTCGCTCTCTTACGTCTCCCTTCGAGAGTGTTCACCAGGAGGCCGGAACTGGTCGGCTTGTGCGGAAAGAGATCGGATTTCGCGAAGCAGGGGAGCGCGCAGGGAGCCGCGATTCTCTTGAGGAATGTGGAGCTTTGCGGGGAGAGGAGAAACGAGAGGCAGCTCATGAGTCTGGTGGTCTATCCACTTTGTAAATGAAAGTTGAGAAACTCAAGTAATGAAATGCGTGTCAGGTAGTGTCCAAAGCTTGAATGCAACGCTCCCCATATCCCCGAGGAGTCAGCCATCGAGAGTGGCTCGGTTTTACCGTTTACAGCCGCTCCGTCTTGGACAACCGTTTGGACAACCACTTTCTCGAAAGACCCCCAAAAGGCTCAAAAGCGACCCCTCACGCCTCGCCGCATCTGGCGCGGGACTTCTGAAGATTTTGAAGGGGTTGTGGTGCCGAGGGACAGAATCGAACTGTCGACACCAGCCTTTTCAGGGCTGTGCTCTACCAACTGAGCTACCTCGGCACGTGAACGCTATTCTGCTTGGCGGGGCTTTCTGTTTACAAGATCAGTTGTCAAAAATCAACCGGCAGATCAGAACGACGGTCGTTTTTGCACTACCTGGCAAGAACTGACCGTGTAAGTCGAACAGTGAGAGCGTTCAAGACGAATCATAGGGAGTGTGCTTGTCCTGTGAAGACTTGGAGGTGTTTATCTGGTCACCGAGGGCAATCGCACGGGCTGCCGGTCGGGTCGAGCTTGGTGTGGCGGAGAGGGCGGGATTTGAACCCGCGACAGAGCTTTTGGCCCTGTGACGGTTTAGCAAACCGTTGCCTTCGGCCACTCGGCCACCTCTCCGCGCCGCTGTGCCGGGAAGTTCCCCGGTCCTTGTCCTTCGGTGTCCGGCCGCCGCGTCGGTTTCTTCCTGTCGGATGTCGGGACGGACTGTAAATGACGGGCGATCTTAACCCAGAGGAACAGCGGCGCACAAGGGCGTCACTGAGCAGCGGGAGACGTCATGCCGGGCGGCTGAACCAACCTGAGGCTTCGATGTCCGAACGAGCGCGTTTTCGGGAAAGAGCCCGCGACGACGTCAGGCTGAGAAGAGAATCAGGTCCGTTCCGTTTCCCATTGGAAGCCGGAAAGAATTCTCTGGAGCTGAAGGAGAGGGTTGGCTCGGAAACGTGCCTTCTTGGGGACTGCCTTCGCCGAAGACCGTCGGTTGAGCCGGATCCGGTCGTGCTCCGACACATTGGTCAGCTTCAAGGTGGCGGGATTCACAGATTCAGAAGACGGCGCGAGGAGCCGGCTGGGACGCGCGGAGCGGTGGAGCTCCACCTCAGCGGGTCGCACCACCCCGCTGAGCGTCATCATCTGCAGGGCTATCAACTTTTGGCGGGCCAGTTGCCTTCTTGATCCGCGTCCTTCTGTAACGAGCATACGTCTTCCCCCTCGCGTTTCTCGACTACCTGTCGGGCATACGTTGAATGCGAGACGACCCGAACTTACATCCAAAGGATGCGTCCGAGATCCTCGTCCAACTCTTTCGGCCTGTGGCAGCGGCTGCAGCGCGCGAAGATTCCTCCGGACTCCGGCGCGCGGTTGCATCGCAAGACGAGTTGATATTTATGTCCGCCGCAGGACGGGCAGGCTTTGCCGCTCAGTTCTCTGCGGATCGCGCCGATTTTGCCGACTTGTTTCTGCATGTCCCGTCCTCCCGCCACGAAGGCGTTGAACGTTTCACAGCGATCTTGTGCAAGCCGCGGAGCCGCCGATCTTGCATATGGGTGAATCCCGTGTGGGCCACCATAAGACGATGGAGAACGCGGTGAAAATACCGTTGATGTAGGCGTGCCTGTACGAACGAAGGGCCGCCCCCCTACCAAGCGGGAGGGGGAATCAGGCGTCCACGGGCGAAAGCGACCGGCGGGATGGTGAGCCGCCTGGAAGGGATCGAAGTGTAGGGCCTTGCACGGCTAGGTATCGCTTCAATGACACCCCGGGTTCTGGAACCCCGGTTGGCGTTGTGTCGTCGCTGCGGTTTCTGTTATCTGTATGTCATCAGTACGCAAACATGGGGTCGATGCGACGGGTCGGCGGCATCGTTCTGCTCTGGGTCTGGCTTTGGGGAGGATGCTCCGGGGCGCCGGCTCTGCCCATGCGCGGGCACGGAGGCGATGAAGACTTTGCGGCGCGTTGCGGCACGCCGGGCGTTATTCGCTGCTTCGGCTTTGATTCGCAGGCGGAGGTTGACCCCCACGTGATGCCTCCGTGGGGGCAACGGGAAAAACGCGGGATTGTGGTCACGGATATAAAGGCCTCGGGAGCCGGGGCCTTGCGGTTCGAAGTTCCCCCGTTTTCGGGATCCGATACATCGGGCAGTTTCTGGCTGAACTTCGCCGATGATCTTTCCGCTCAGTTCGGCGAGGGAGAGGAATTCTATATTCAGTGGCGCCAACGCTTCTCTCCCGAATTTCTCGAGACCTATTTCGAAGAAGGCGGCGGCTGGAAACAGATCATCGTCGGAGAGGGGGATCGACCGGGGTTCACCGCTCATTCATGCACGCAACTGGAGTTGGTCGTGAACAACGGCTACCAGCTCGGTTACCCGCAGATGTATCACAGTTGCGGAGCGAAGGACGGGCAGTATGAAGGGCTCTCCAGTTCAGGCAGCGTGGGTTACGCGGCCAACGAATGGATGACCTTTCAGCTTCACGTCAAGATCGGCACCTGGTATCAGAACGACGGCCGCTACCATTCCGACAGCACGGTCCAGCTTTGGGTCGCCCGCGAAGGTCGGCCTGCTCGGCTCGTTGTTGACTTGAGCCCGGAACCGGTCACCTTCTTCGGCGTAGGCATCCCGGGGACCGGGAACGGATATGATTTGGCAAACGAAAATCCTGCGGCGAAGTACGGCAAGGTCTGGCTTCTCCCATATCACACGGGGAAAAGCCCCCAACAGAGCCATCCTATCGGCTATGTCTGGTACGACGAGCTGATTATTTCCAAGACACGGATACCGGACCCGCGGTAGGCCACAGAGTCGGAATTCGCCATGGGACGATGAAGCCGGAGCGGTAGGAGCGTCAAAGTCGAGGTGGGAATCGCGTGATGGGCGACCGTAACCCGGCTTCCCGGTTCTCAGCCCAAGAACCGGTGCCGCAGACGTGCCTTCCCGTTACAAGAGAGAATGATAAGTGCACGGGTGAAGGCACGTCTCTCCAGGAGGAAGTAGAGACGTCTTGCTGCCTTGGGTGGGCACAGCCAAAGCAGGCACCTTCACCCTTGGTCAGTAAATCAGATGGGTCTCTCTCGGTACAAGATAGTAGTTGCCCTAGGAGGGCTCAGGCGCAATGGCCGTTTTGATTTAAGAATATTTGATAGGAAGATGTCGCAGATAAATCAAGTGATCGGGTTTGATCGTTAAAGTAATACTTTTACAGATTCAGGTATCGAATCTCGTCCCTGTTTCCTTGGCTTACGGCTGGTTTCTTCGGCTCCGCTCATCAAGGAGTTTATCCCTCGCCACTTAGGCTCCGGGTCAAGCTAGCTCGGTATGGTGGAGGGGACGGGATTTGAAGTCGCACGCGCAGGTCCAGCGCGCGCTCCTATAGAGGAGCGCCTGCCCCCTCGTATGCTCCCCACAGCCCTCGCGTTCGAATCCCTCCCTCTCACGTTTCACGCTTCACGTTTCACGTCTTCATATGGCGGAGGGGGTGGGATTCGAACCCACGGTCCAGTTGCCCGGACTCCGGTTTTCAAGACCGGCACGTTCGACCACTCCGTCACCCCTCCATACCCTGCTTGACCCGACCGGGAGCCAGGCAAATTGATCTTGGCGACCGGATAAACCCCTTCAGTGTTATGTCTCTTTGCTCGTCAAGCTTGCTCGACCCGGAGCGCTGCGCAATGAGGCGCGACGGATAAATGCCATATTCGTTTCTTCACATTCGTAGGAGACCCTGCTTGACCCGACCGGGAGCCAGGCAAATTGATCTTGGCGACGGGGAGGCATACCGCCAGCGAGAGATTCTGAAGAGACTCACATGTTCCGGTTTTCTTCCGCTGTGATCCGCTCCACCCCGCCCATATAGGGCCGCAGCGCGTCGGGAATGAGCACCGATCCGTCCGGCTGCTGATAGTTTTCCAAAATCGCAACCAGCGTCCGTCCCACGGCCAACCCCGAACCGTTCAGGGTGTGCACGAAGTCCGTCTTGGCGTCTTTCTTGGCCTTCTGGCTGCGGAACCGGATATTGGCCCGCCGCGCTTGAAACGCTTCGAAGTTGCTGCAGGATGAAATTTCCCGAAAGACGCCCTGAGAAGGCAGCCAGACTTCGAGGTCGTACGTCTTGGCGGCGGCGAAGCCTAAATCCCCCGTGCAAAGGGTCATTACCCTGTAGTGCAGTCCCAACCCTTGCAGCACCGCCTCGGCATGTCGGGTCAAACGTTCCAGCTCCTCGTAGGAGGCGTCCGGCTTCGTGAAAGTCACCAATTCCACCTTGTTGAATTGATGCTGGCGGATCAGGCCGCGCGTGTCCTTCCCGTAAGAACCGGCTTCGCGGCGAAAACACAGTGTAACGGCTGCGTAACGAAGCGGCAGCGCGTCTTCATCCAAAATTTCTTCCCGATGAAGGTTCGTGACGGGCACTTCCGCGGTTGGGATCAGAAAGAGATCATCGTCGCGCAGGCGAAACAGGTCCTCTTCGAATTTCGGCAGTTGCCCCGTGCCCGTTATGGTCGCCCGATTGACCAGCACCGGCGGCAGCACCTCGCGATACCCATGAGTGATCGTGTGCAAATCCAGCATGTACGTAATGAGGGCTCGTTCCAGTTTCGCGCCCAGTCCCATGAGCACGGCGAAGCGCGCGCCGGCAATTTTGGCGGCCCGGTCGAAGTCCAGGATGCCGAGCGCCTCGCCGATCTCCCAATGCGCCTTCGGCGTGCCTGGGATCGCGGGCGGAGAGCCCCAGCGGCGAACTTCGACGTTTCCCGTCGAGTCCGTCCCTGCGGGCACGGACTCATGGGGCATATTGGGAATGCGGAGAGCGAGGTCCGACAACCGCTCTTCAACGGCTCGCAGCCCGTCTTCCATCTCCTTGATGCGGTCGCCGAGGGTTTTCATCGCCGCCATTGCGTCCTCCGCCGGTTGATTCCCGCGCTTCAAGCGGGCGACCTCCTCGGAGCCTTTCCTGAGCTGGTGCCGGAGTTGCTCGACTTGGCTCGTCAGGGTGCGGCGCTCCTCAATCAACTTGCGCAGATCGTCCCACGCGACATCGGCGCCACGCGGCCCCAGTTGCGTTCGCACGAGATCTAAGTGTTCTCTCAGATGGCGAAGGTCGTACATGGTCCGAACCTCGGCTGGTCAGCGGTGCTGGAATCTAACACCGGGTCCGGGGTTAGTCAATTCACGGAACAGCGAGGATGCAAGGCCTACTCTGCAGGATGAAAATAATGTTTTGGCGAGAGGCGAGGGGGAAAGGTGCCGGGTGTCACTCCGGCCTCTAGCCCCGCGCCTATTTTCAGAGCAGGGCGACCCTTGGTCCACGTTGACAAGACAACGAGAAGAGAGTGAGCATAGGCGCTATGCGCACGGTCGCCAATCCGCCCAATCCGTTCGAGTCCGAGCACCGCGAGTTCCTGGAACCGCCGCCGCAGGTGCGGTTGCAGGTGTTCGAGGACGCCACGCGGGAGATCCTCAGCCGTAACGACAGTCCGGACTTGCCCTTTCGCTGGAGCCTGAATCCCTATCGAGGCTGCTTTCACGCGTGCGCCTACTGCTACGCGCGACCCACGCACGAATACTGGGGCTTCGGCGCCGGCACCGACTTCGAGTCGAAAATCATCGTCAAGCCCGCCGCGCCGGCGTTGTTGCGGCGCACCTTCGACAAGCCGTCGTGGAAGGGCGAGCTGATCGTCTTTTCCGGAAACACCGACTGCTACCAGCCGCTGGAGGCGACCTACGGGCTCACGCGCGCCTGCCTGCAGGTCTGCGCCGACTATCGCAATCCGGTCGGCATCATCACCAAAGGCGCGCTGGTGCTGCGCGATCTCGACGTGCTCGCCAGGCTGAACCGGGAAGCGTGGGTGCGCGTCTACCTCAGCATTCCGTTTGCCGACGATTCGGTCGCCCGGAAAGTCGAACCGCAGGCGCCCTCCACGAGCAGGCGGCTCGAGACGCTCAGGGCATTGAGCGACGCGGGCATCCCCACCGGGATCTCCATCTCGCCGATCATTCCGGGGCTCAACGACGACGACATTCCGGAGTTGCTGGTCCGAGCCAGACAGGCCGGCGCCAAAGAAGCCATGTCGGTGATGCTTCGCTTGTCCGGCAACGTGGAACCGGTCTTCCTCGAACGCATGGCGGCGGCGTTTCCGGACCGGATCGGAACCATCGTCAGCAGGATCCGCGAGGTGCGGGCAGGTAAGTTGACCGAGGGCGATTTTTTCTCGCGCCACGAGGGAACCGGGCCCTACTGGCGGATGATCGAGCAATTGTTCGAGATCAGCCGGCGGAAGGCCGGATTTCCCGACGAATATGACGAGCCGGTTCCGAACACCTTCAGGCGTCCCGGAGCCGCGCAAGCGACGTTGTTCTGAGGAGGCGAGATGACGCACAATCCCGGATTCCTGAAACTGGTCGAGGATGCCAAGCGGCGCATCAAAGAGTGCACGATTGCGGAGGTGAAAGCCAAGCTCGATCGCGGCGAGAGGTTCCACTTCATCGACGTGCGGGAAGACCATGAATTCGCCAAAGATCACGCCAAAGGCGCCAGACACCTGGGCCGCGGCATCATCGAACGCGACATCGAGACGGTGATTCCCGACAAACAGGCCGAGATTATCCTGTACTGCGGCGGAGGATTCCGGTCCGCTCTCGCTGCCGACAGTCTCCGCCGGATGGGATACGCCAACGTCGTCTCGATGGACGGCGGAATCAGAGCCTGGCGCGAAGCCGGCTATCCGATGGAGCAGGGGGGCGGCGCATAACGCATGGGGACCACCCGCCGCGAGCTGTTCAGCCGCCTCGGCCTCGGTCTGAGCGTCTGGCCCGCGCTCGCCCTGGCGCCGCGATCGGTCCTGAGCAGCCTTCTTTTCGAGCCGGACGGGGAACCGGTTCCGGTCAAACCTGTTCCAGTCAATCCCTTCACGCGCAACGGCCGCGCATTGGTGGCGATGGTGCACGGCCGGGATCCGGGCGCCATGTTGGAGGCCGGCCTAGAACTGATCGGCGGGCTTGATTCTCTCGCCTTGCGGAGCAAGCGGGTCCTGATCAAACCGAACGTCGTGAACGACCGGCCTCCGCCGACCACGACCGATCCGCAGGTCGTCGCGTCGGTCGTCCGAGCGGTCAGGCAGGGCGGCGCCGCCGAGGTCATTGTGGCGGACAGCTCCGGAATCATCCGGTTCCCCACGTCGGGCAATCTGACCAGCACCGGCATCCGGGCTGCCGCGGAACAGGCCGGCGCGCGGGTGCTTGCGCTGGACGAAGAGCCGTGGGTCAGGATCGAGCCGCCCGGCGCCAAATCGCTGCCGCGATACTATCTGTCGAAGCCCGCCTATGACGCCGATGTCTTCATCAATGTCCCGGTCATCAAGACCCACCGGTTCGCCGAATATTCCTGTTGCCTCAAGAACCTGGTGGGGATCACCCATCCCCGGTATCGACCTTCTTTGGCGTTCCTGTCGGGCGATTGGCACGAACGAATCGCCGAACTGAATCTGGGCGTGCATCCGCATCTCAACATCGCCGACGGCAGGACGGTCATGGTTGCAGGCGGGCCGACCAGCGGCACACCTGCGCCGGCGAATCTGTTGTTGCTGAGCGGGGATCGTCTGGCGTTGGATGCGGTCGCCATCGCGCTGATCCGCTCGTTCGGGGCGTGGCCGAAGTTGCAGGGAAAACGGATCTGGGACCAACGCCAGGTCAAGCGGGGGGTCGAACTCGGGTTGGGGATCGGAGGGCCGGATCACATGGAACTGGTGGTCCGATCGACCGTGGACGACCGTGCGCAGTTCGACCGCCTGGCGGATGCGGTCAGGCGTGATCTGTTCGGATAGGCGCGTGGAAGGTTACTTGTTCTGACGGTCGAATTCCTTGATGACCTGATCGGTAAGATCGATGGTGTCCTTGTTGTAGATGACGATTTTGACCGTCTGCTCGCTGCCCTTGTCGACGACGATGGAGTATCCCCCTTTCTCCGCCACCGTCTGGGTCGCCGCGCTGATCTTCTTCATATACTCATCGATCAGCTCTTTCTGCTTCACCTGTAGTTCCTGATTGAACTGCTGCGCGCGTTTCTGGTAATCCTGCACCTTGACGCGGAACTTTTCCTGCTTTTCCTTCTTCGCCGCTTCGCTCAAGGTGGCTTCCTGGTCCTTGAGCTGTTTCTCAAGGTTTCGCAGTTCCTCCTCATCGCTGGCGAGCAGCTTTTGACGGGTGGAGACGTATTCCCGCAGCCCGTCCAGCGCGCGCTTGCCGGCTTTGGATTTTTCCAACACCGCCTGCGGGTCCACCACCCCCATCTTGAAGTCCGCAGCCAAAGCGAACGAGGAAGTCATCGCCCAGAGTGCAAGGGTCAAGACGACCGTTTCGGCCGACTGCGCCAGACGATCCCGCCGAATGTTCATACGCGCTGCTCCTTTCACAGACAATCCGTGTTAAGCTCCCGCGAAAACCACGGCAGAATAGCTGCAGGCGCCGGGCCTGTCAAGCGGCGGAGGACGCCGAGTGTTTGACATTCCCGGTCAAAAAGCTCTGAATGAAGCGCGTCCGCCCTCGGCACATCTGCGCCGGGACCATAAACCGTTTTATGTCGTCCGACGACCAGACCGAACATCAGCGATTCGTGAAGGCGCTCCAGCATGAGCCGATCCCCTGCGGCCGGACCGGGTGTGATGGTCCGGTCGAGGTGACGGATCTGTCCCGCCTTCATGACCGTGTGAAGACGTTCGAGGCCCGTTGCCGCCGTTGCGGCTGGCATGAGCGGATCACCGGTCGGGAACAGCATCTTCCTCCGTGGGACGATGCGGCGCTGCTGTTGATGGCGGATGAGCACCTCCTGCATCAGCAGCCGGTGTGTCCTTTCGATGACACGCCCGTGGTGTTCACTTCGATGCCCAATCCGAGACGGAAGGCCCGCTATCGGGTGTCCTGTTTCTATTGCGGCAGGCAGGCGGAAATGGATTGGCCGCCGCCGGAAGCAAGACGTTAATCAATGGAAGCTTCGTCCCGCTCCGAACGGACAGGCTCGTCGCCCGGCAGGTGTCGTGAGCTGGGGGATAGCCGGCGGCGCTGCGGTGGAACCGAGAAAACAGGCTAGGAACCTGTCCGACATTGACCTTTCTACTGCGGCGAACGATGCACCGACATCTGCGTCGTTCTCGGCCCCGAAAAATCCTCAACGTATTCCAGCGAATACGCCTCCGGTTTTTCGCGGCCTGTGGCCTTGCA
>JBFMAX010000014.1 GCA_040755395.1 Nitrospirota bacterium | reverse complement strand
AGTCATAGCGGTACTGGTCGTGGTAGACCCGCTCCCAGGACCGATCGGGATAGTCGCCCAGGGGGTTGCCGACCTCGATGACCGGCTGCAGGGCCGTCAAGGCCAGGACCTTGTCGGCCAGGGCCACCGCGGCGACCGTCCCCGCTGAGACTTTCAAGAATTGCCGTCGTGAAACCTGCATAGCGTGTCCCTCCTGCTTAAAAAGATCGAAGACTGATACCTTCAGGAACCTCTTGCTTCCGTCTAGGGACCACCTCCTTTCCGCTTTTCGGCCTCAAGGCGCACGAGACGCGCGACGCACCTTGGGTAGTGATGGGGTAAGTCAGCAAAGTTGTTGCCACGGCGTCTGGATTTCCGTTGGTCCCGCAGAGAAAGGCTCTAAGCGATTGATGGAGCGATGAGTTTTCGGAAAAAATCAGGCGGGCAGGTCGATCAAATCTTCCCGAGTCACGACCTGTCTTGAATATGTCGCTATGCGTTTCCGGCGCGAGCGATCAGAATGCATTTATTTCACAAGCACTTACATATCGCATACCGAAACATTCGCGCTGAGTGTGTGCCAGGTGAGGAGCGAAAAAATCGGGATCGAGCGGAATGGAGGAAGAAGTTATACGTGCGATGTCACGAAACAGAAACGTCGAATGGCGGACGTGATCTTCAGACAGATCGGGCGCCGGGCAGGATGTCACCGAATGGAGACAAGCAAGAAGATGTCAGCCGTTCTGTTCGTCGGAACCTGAAGGCTCCAGATAGCGCTTCATGAGGAGGGAGAAGTGTTGACGCGGGATATGGCTGCTCTTCGCAGCTTTGGTGATGAGGCCTCCGTGTATCGCCAGCTTGGTCTTGAGGTACGCCCTGGTGAAGTCCTCGATGGCTTTTCGCTTGGCCTCCATGTACGGCAGCGCGATATACGGCGAACCTTGACTCTCGGCCAGGCGGGGATTGGCGGAAGGGAGGAGCGCATCGATCTGACTCCGAGTAATAGCGTCCTCCGTCGCGAGCATCACGCACCGCTCGATGACGTTGCGAAGCTCGCGCACATTCCCCAGCCAGCGATACGAAGTGAGCGCATCGATCGCGGAAGCATCGAAATAGGACCGCGGTTTGCCCATCTCCCGTCCAAGTTGCGCCAACAAATGCCGGGCGATCACGGCGATATCCTCAACGCGTTCCCGGAGCGGCGGCACGCGGATCAGCACGACGGCCAGTCGGTAATAGAGATCGGCGCGGAAGGCGCCGCGCTTCACCTTCTCTTCGAGGTTCTGGTTCGTCGCCGCAATGAACCGCATGTCCACCCGCTTCACCGCCGTCCCGCCGACCGGACGGACTTCGCTGTCCTCCAGCACCCTCAGCAGCTTGGCCTGCAACGGCAACGGCAGTTCACCGATTTCATCCAGAAAGACGCTGCCGCCGTTGGCCAGTTCGATCAAGCCGGGCTTGTTGGAGACGGCGCCGGTAAAAGCGCCGCGGACGTGGCCGAACAGTTCGCTCTCCATGATGCCTTCCGGCACGGTCGTGCAGTCGATCACCTGATAGGGTTTGTCGCGCTCCCGACTGTGTTCGTGGATCGCCCGGGCGATCAGTCCCTTGCCGGTGCCGGTTTCGCCGGTGATGAGCACGGTCGACCGAACCTGCGCGGCCTCTCGCACCTGGCGCATGACGTTTTGAAACGCCGGGCTCACGCCGACCAAGTTGCCGGCTTGCAGTTCCTGTCGCGCGATACGTTCATACATGGAACTGCGTCGGAGGATCTCGGAAAACCGGATGGCCCGATGGAGCCGCATGCCCAGATCCTGCGGGTAGACCGGTTTCACGATATAGTCATAGGCGCCGCGCCTCATGGCATCAACGGCCTGCGGCACGCCGTTGATTCGCGTCACCACAAGAACCGGCAGGTTGCGGTCGATCTCCTGAATCTTCGAAACCAAATCCAGCCCGTCCATACCCGGCAGCACCATATCTGTCAGGACAAGATCAACGGCGCGTTCGCTCAACAACTTCAACGCGCCCTCGGCCGTCGCTCGCACCTCGAAGTTCAGATCTCCTTCGAATACCTTGAGGTCGGCCTGTTCCAGGGTGTGCAAGATCAATTCTGTGTCGGAGGCATCGTCTTCGACGACCAGAATCGTAAAAGGCGCGCGCGTTTTATGAGGTACTGCTCGCCGATCGCTTATCGCGTTTGCCATCTTGCTTCTTCCCCCGGCGCAGGTCCGGGTCGCCCGACACCGCGCCTAATTCAGCGATCGGGCCGTCGTCGTTCCTCCGCTGACCCCACCGAATCGGGTGCGACAGAGTCGAACTCGCCGAGCACCGGCAGCGTGAATTTCACCGTGCAGCCCGGTCCCTCGTTCGGCTCGATCCAGACTTGTCCTCCATAGAGTTCGACGATCCGTTTGACGATCGTCAGCCCGATGCCGCTTCCTTTGTCACCCCCGAGTTGTAGGCGTACGAAGGGTTCGAAGACCCGCTCGCGCTTGTCGGTGGGAATGCCGACCCCGCAGTCGCGGATCGCAAAGCACACCATAGGTCCGTCACGAGCCGCCGTGATGGCGATGTCCGGCGACGCATCCTCGGGAGTGAACTTGACCGAATTGGAAATAAGGTTGTCGAACACTTGCCGGAGGTACGCGTGGTGGCAGGCGACCAGCGGGAATCCCTGTCCTACCTCGACCCGCGCGCGACGTTGTTCCAGTTGCCACGACCTTGCCTTCAAGACCTCATTGACGACGAGGTAGGGATCGACCGCGGCGACCGCCTCCTGCCGGGAACCCACTCTGGCCACCGCCAGGAGACCTTCGACGCGCGCCGCCAATTCCCGCCCGTTTTGCTCGATCAAGGAGAGCCATCGGGCGCCCCGGTCGTCCAACCGCGCCTGATACTCCTTCATCACCAACGACGCCAAGCCGCCCATCCGTTCCCCAGGCCCTTTCAGATCGTGCGCCAGCGTCTCGGCCAGATGCTCGAGATGGCGCAGCCGCGCGGCCAGGTCTTTCTGCTTCTGATGAGCCTGTTCATAGAGCCGGGCGTTGGATATGGCTAAGGCCGCTTCTTCGGCCAACCCTCTCGCCAAGCGCACATTCCAGCCGTCCCGGCTGCCGCCCTCTTCCTTCAGCAGCACGAGCACGCCGAACGGCTCCCCCTGCGAAAGCAGCGGGATCGAGAGCATGCTGTCGCCGATCAGATTGCGCCGACTGACCTCAGGACTTCGGTCGCGGCGGAGATGTTCGCCGAAGGCGGGTTCTCGGGTTTCGAACGCGCGAACCGAGACGGGAAACTCCTCCCACAACATCACGGACTTGTTTAAGCGCCTCCCCCACTCGCCTGAAGCGGCTTCTATGACCCAACACCCCATCTTATCGTCACGCAACATCACCAGACAGACATCGGCTTGGGTCAATTCCACCGCTCGGTCGGCGATTCGTCTCAAGCAACCTTCAAGCCCATCCGGGCCGATGATATTGATCTCATGGCCGATCGCGCTGATCGCCTCGAGATCACCGATGTGGTTCCTGATTCGCCGGGCCATGCCCTCATACGCTCGGGCCAGATTGCCGATCTCGTCGGACGAATGAATGTCGATGGACGGCAAGGGCGCATCCGCCTCTTCGGTCTCCCCGAACGTTTCGACCGACGACCGCAAGAAGGCGAGCGGTTTCGTGATGGACCCGGCCAGCAGCCGGACTCCGGCGAAGCCAAGTGCCGTGCCGCCGAGCAGCGCCAGCAGCAAGCCCCGGAAAGCGTACTGGGCAATCCCTCCTTCGCTTTCCTCCAGTCGCTCGAGTCTCCGATCCAGACGATCTTCCAGCGTCCGCAGATCCTGTCGCAGTTGATCCGACAACCGGAGACCTTGGCCGGACCGCACGTACTCGAGCACTTCGGCGAGGTGGCCGTTTCGAATCCGTCGAATGAGCGCCTGCTTGGATTCCATCAATTGCCGAAGCTGCCGGTCGACCCGGCGAACGTCATCGGTGGAAAGATCGGTCACGCCTCCGATCAGTTGCATGGATTGGTCAAGAGCGGGCTCCAGATGAGCTTCTGCGTCTTCCAGGGGCGCGAGAAAGGCGTCCTGCCCGGTGAGAAGATACCCTCGAAACGCGTCCTCGATGTCGACGGCCATCCGACGGAGAATATGGAGCTGTTCCCGCGCGAGCAGGCTTCGATGGCGCTCGCCGTGAAGGCTCAGAAGGCGATCGACGATGGTCACATGAACGGCCAGCGCGGAGAGGATGGGAAGAAAACACGCAAACAGAATGATCGACAGCTTCTGCTGGACGCGCAGTCGATTCCACCACTCTCGGAGAGCTTCGATCATGGTGCGACACTCCGGACGTCACACGTCACACCGATCTGCCAATACCGAGCAAGCGGCCTGAATCGTATGTGCAGACGAAGCCGGTGTCAAGGCATAATCCGGCGTCACTTCCCACGCTATGGACCACTCTGGCACAGGGAGGAGCCTTAAACTCTTCACCCGTCTCCGTGCGTTTATGAGATAATAACGCCATGCTTCTCAAGCGCGTGTTGGTCGGCCTGCCGCTCAAAACCGCGCAGGCCGTTCATGAACGCCTATCGAAGTCGGTCGCCCTCGCGGTCTTTTCCTCCAACGCGATCTCCTCCGTCGCCTATGCCACCGAAGAAATCCTGTTGGTGCTGATTCTGGCGGGCGCGGCCGCCGTCGCCTGGTCGATTCCGGTCAGCCTCGCCATTGTGCTTCTCGTCGCCATTCTGACGATCTCCTACCGCCAGATCATTTTCGAATACCCCGAGGGAGGAGGCGCGTATATCGTCGCCAAATCCAACCTGGGAGAATGGCCGGCGTTGACGGCGGCGGCGGCCTTGATGATCGACTATGTCCTCACCGTCGCCGTCAGCGTGGCGGCCGGCGTGGCGGCCGTCACGTCGGCGGTGCCTACGCTTTTCCCCTACCGCGTCCCGCTCGGTCTGGTCACTATTGCCTTCATCGTGATCATGAATCTTCGAGGCGTTCGCGAGTCCGGACGCTTTTTCGCTGTTCCGACGTACGTGGCAATCGGCGCGCTCGGCCTTATGGTCGCGGCGGGATTTCTTCAAGCGCTGTTCGGCCACCCCGCTCTCCTGCGCCCTCAAGCAGCGGCGTCTCCGGCCGCTACGGAAGGCCTGACGGTGTTTTTGATTCTGCGCTCGTTCGCCGCCGGATGTACGGCCGTCACCGGTATGGAAGTGATCTCGAACGGCGTGAAGGCCTTTCGGCGGCCGGAATCCAAAAACGCCGCCACGACCATGGTGGCCATGTCGCTGATCCTGGGCACGTTGTTTCTCGGAATCAGCGCCTTGACCTACTTGTACGGAATCCTGCCCAAGGAAGACGAAACCGTCGTATCCCAACTCGCGCGGGCGGTCTTCGGCGGAGGTCTGCTGTATTTCCTGGTCCAGGCCGGAACGATGCTTCTGCTCGTGCTGGCCGCCAACAGCGCATTCGCGGGATTCCCGCACCTGGCCTCGATCATGGCGCGCGACGGGTACATGCCCCACCAGATGGCGTCCTTCGGGGATCGGCTCGTCTTCTCGAACGGCATCATCATCCTCGGCGTACTGGCCTGCCTGCTGATCCTCCTGTTCCACGGCGACACCCACGCCCTCATCCCTCTGTACGCCGTCGGTGTGTTTATCTCCTTTACTCTGTCGCAGGCGGGCATGGTCCGGCGTTGGCTCGTCAAAAAGGGGACCCATTGGAGGAAAAAGCTGGTGGTCAACGGTATCGGCGCGGTCACCACCGGAGTCGCGACCGTCATTATTGCCAGCACCAAGTTCCTGCACGGCGCCTGGATCGTCATCGTGCTGATCCCGGTTCTGATCTCCTGGTTCCGGTCCGTGCATTCTCACTACAAAGCCGTTGCGGAGCAGGTCAGCCTGGGACGTGATCATCGGCCGCCGCAGCCACGGCGCAATACGGTGATCATTCCGATCAGCGGTGTGAACCGGGCCGTGGTGCGGGCGCTCGATTATGCGCGGAGTCGCGGCGGCGACATCCGGGCCGTCTTGGTCGATGTGGACAAGGAAGAAACGGCCCGCATCGAGATCCAATGGGCGCAATGGGGCTGCGGCGTGCCGCTGGTCGTGCTGCCGTCGCCGTACCGTTCGATTCTCAAGTCGCTGCTGGACTACATCGAGGAGCTGCTGCAGAAAGATCCCGAGGGCTGGGTCACCGTCGTGATCCCGGAGATCTTGCCGGCGCGGTGGTGGCAGAATATCCTGCATAATCAGCGGGCGTTGATGCTGAAGGCCGCGCTGCTGTTCAAGGAACGCGTCATCCTGACCGACGTCCCGTTCCATCTCGAACGATGAGAATGAGGAGAGCAACCATGTCCAAAATCATCGGTGTCTGCGGAACCATCGCGATGGTCGTCGCCATCCAGGTCGCCGCCGCTTCGCCGGCGTGGGCCTTCAAGATTGTAGAGCCGAAAGAAAACAGCACGCTGAAGTCCGGGCAAACTGTGACCGCCAAGGTGGACCTCGGCTCGGACCCCGGCATCGTGAAGGTGCGATACTTCTGGTACCGCGAAAACGACGAAACCCTGGTCCAGCAGGACGAAGTCGAAAAATCGGGTATGCCCAAACAGGAGAA
Organism: Nitrospirota bacterium; assembly: GCA_040755395.1. Taxonomy (NCBI): domain Bacteria; kingdom Pseudomonadati; phylum Nitrospirota; species Nitrospirota bacterium. The sequence goes on along the minus strand of JBFMAX010000014.1, from coordinate 74,793 downwards.
GATCGCCGACGATCGGTTCTTTCAGAAAGAAAGCGTGTTCGCCAACGTCGTGGCCGTGGCGACCTTGACCTCCACCGCCGACAGCACCCCGCCGTTCGGCGGCGCGCTGAAAGTCCCGCCGGAGGCGATCGGTCCCATGCGGTTGCTGGCTGTCGCCGAAGTGTCGCGCGGACGGCTCGGAACCCGCACGGTGTTCGACGAGATCATCGTCAATGTCGAGCCGGAGGCGGAACTGAAGGCCATCGACTTCGAAACCGAGAAGCCGTTGCTCCTCGGCCGGAAGGGACAGGTGGTGACCTACGGACAGGTGGACGTGCCGGGTAAGATTTTCGAACTGCCGGTGGTCGGCGAATTCGCCGACGGCGTCACCAGACCGCTTACATCTCCCGCTACCGGCACCAGCTACACGTCGTCGAACGAGAAGGTCATCCAAGTCCTGCAGGACGGATTGCTCAAGATCGTCGGGAACGGGAAGACAACCATCACGGTGACGAACCGCGGGAAGCAGGCGTCGTTGGACGTGTCCGTAGAGGTCGGCGAGGAGCCGAACGAACCGCCGATCGCCATCCCCGGACCCAATCGACGCGTCAAGTCCGGCACCAAGGTGGAGCTAAACGGGCTGAACAGCCGGGACCCCGAAGGCGAAGCCCTCTTTTACACCTGGAGCCAGGTCCGCGGGAGCAAGGTGCCGCTTCTGGACCTCAACATGCCCAAAGCTTCGTTCGTGGCCCCGTCGGTCTCCGAGCCCAAGCTGTTCCGGTTCCGGCTGAAGGTCACGGACAAGAAAGGCGCGGACAGTCTGCCGGCCTATGTGGATGTGATCGTGGAACCGTAACAGCGTGACACGTAACGGGCCAAGCGTGAAACGCGGCTCGCGTTGCGGGGAAGCGTGGCGCGTGAATGGCGAGAAATGAAGCTTGGACCGTCAACAGTTAAGCGTCAACCGTTTCTCGTTCTCCGATTGACGAACGACGTTTGTCGAATGAAGGATCCAGCAATCCTTAAGGCCATGGTGCAGAAAATCCGTGCCCGCCGTGTGTTGGAGATCGGTACGGGCGACGGCACCAGCGCGCTGGCGATGGCGGAAGCCCTGCCGGAGGACGGCACGGTCGTGACCTGTGAAATCAACGCCGGCTTCGCCATGCTCGCCCGCAAGCGCCTGGGACGAAGCCCGCATGGCCGGAAGGTCGAGGTGCTCGTGGGCCCGGCCCTGGAGACGCTGCGCAACGTGACCGGCCCGTTCGACCTGATTTTCATCGACGCGGACACGCGAAACTACGTGCAGTACTATCACCGCGCCTTGGAGCTGCTGGCCCCAACTGGGGCGCTCCTCATGGACAACACCCAAGGCATGGCCTTGGGGCCGATCGACCCGGCTCAGGACCCCGCGATCGCCGCGATCCAGGAACTGGCCCGCCTCACCCAATCCGACCCTCGGATCAGCGCGCAGTTGACGGGAGTCCGCGACGGCGTCCTCGTCGTGACCCGGGCGGGCCAAGTGTCGGGATAACGACAACCGGATAGAAACCGATTCGGATCAACCGCTACACCTCGCGCAACCGCACCGGCCCGTAGGTCTTGCGGGCGCGGTGTAATTCCTCCACGTGGCGGCGGAGGGCGGCGCCGTACTTCGAGTGGAGCACGTCCTCCTTGTAAGGCGTCATCTTCCGCTCGACCTTACCGATTTCCGCCGCCAGCATCCCGACCAGTCGCTTGCCGGAGCCGGTGAGCCAACCCAGGCGGCGGGCGGCATATCCCAGGTCCTGAATCGAATACCGGACCGATTCGATTTCTTCCAGACACCGGAATCGCGCCCGCAGCACCTGCGCGTTGGTGAGCCGCGCCGTTCCACTTCTCTGCGCTGACCGGCTTCTGCCTCTCGCCCCTTGCCCCTCGCCTGTCGCCCCCCATGACGAGAGTCGTTCGAACAGGATTGCTCCCATCGTGAACGTAAAGGCGGCATGCAGGATGCCTCGGATCGGCCGAAGACTCCTGCGCCACGGGGAGTAAAAAATTTCTTGATTGCGGTCGCCGCGGTAGAGGACGTACTTCCGCAGCAACAGGTTGAGATGATGGTGGCTGTTCTCGTGGATCAGGTCGTCGATCAGGTCGAGATCGTCGCGGTCGAAACAGTTGAGAAAGGACAGCCCAGGCCGATGGCGATAGCTGAAGCTGACGACCCCGCGCGCGCGAAGGGGTATGAGACGGGAGGTCAGCGACGCAAAAAGTCCGGCTCCCTCGGGCCATGCTTGTTCCAGAACAGCGAGCGCCCGCTCGACGCGACCAGGGAAATCGGCCGGCGTGGCACCGATCCGAACCGGGGTCTTGTCTTTGCCGTAGATCAGCGCCGGCCCGATGGTGAGCTCGCCGGTTCGAGTGCTGGAAACGGACCGAGGAGGATTGTACGTCCATCTCCAACGGAAGGGTGATCCATAGTCAAGAACAGGAAACAGGGCGCGGCCGACCTGCAGCCGGATCCCGGACGGCCTGATCCGCCACGTGGCCTTGCGCCGAGGACCCGAGAGCGTTCGTTCCGGTGCTGCCGGAGGCCGGCAGAAGCCCCCATCGACACCCATCGACAGACATCCACCCCTCACGCCCTGCTCAAAGTCAGGACTCAGGTCGCAGGGTACCCGCCACTCCAGTCGCCCTATGCGCCCTAGCCAGGAACAGGGCAAGCCCGGCACCAGGAAGAGGGATTCCTGGGTCACCCGCTGCGCCAGCCTTGTGCAGAGAGCGGAGAGTCGTTTCGATAGGCCCCTGGTTTGCGGAAGACCGGTCGGGAACAGGTCATCTTTGTAGCTGTGCTCGTAGAACTGCTCTTCACACTCCGCGAAAAAGGCCTCGGCGAACCCGTGAGGGTCCCGTTCGCGTCCGAGCTGCTCCTGAAGGTCGATGAAATAGACCAAGTCGTTCAGTTCTTCGATCCAGCCCGCGACCTTCCACCCGGAAAAAGCTTCCTGCGCCAGCGAGGCGCCGACCAGCCTGAAGTAGCCGACCGGCAGGTCCAGCGAGGCCGTCGCCCGGGGATAATTCTTTTCCAGGTCGTCGCACAGATCGGCTAGAAGATTCCGCATGGTCTCGCGGAGTTCTCGGAGAAGCGAGGCTAAGAACCGCTGATCGAACAGTTCCATAAAAAAGTGCGAGCTTTGGACAGGAACGATTCGGTCGTTTCCGGCGGAGATCGGCCGGACTCTACCGGAGGCTTTCGCGATGGGCAAGGGTCGGTCGAGAGAAGATCACGAAAAGGGACAAAAATGAGGAAGAGCGGTCGGTCGCCGGAAGGGATCAGGACCCGGATTTCTTAGGAGTCAACCAGAGATCATCAAGTCCCAACTCGTCCGCATGGGTCATGAAGTGTGCCGCGAGGCGTTCTCGCACAGCTTCTTCCAGCGGGGGCTTCGCGCCTTTCACGACGGTGAACGGCAACTCGTCTTTCCATACGAGAGCGCCTTGGGCGTCGGCCAGATAGAGGTACAGTCGTTTCTCCTCGCGTTCGCTCCATCCCCAGTCGCTGGGATGAGGCGGCCGGACGGTCTGGACGCGCCCGAACAGCACCCCATCCACGCGCAACTCACGGCTGATCGCGCGCGCCTCTTCACGTGTCCGCTGTTCCTCGTCAGCCCAGATACCTTGCTCCCGATTGTAGCCGGCCAAATGGGCCGGCCCGATGACCGTAACTCCGGTCTGCATTTGGAGTACGCTCGAGAAGCGGCCCGCCATCTCCTGATCTCCATCAAAGGGAACCACCGCGATACTGGTCACCGGCCCAGGCGCCGACCGCCGCAGATCATCCGAAGCGACCCAGGAATGCTCGAACGGCAGGAACTCCACGTCGCCGCTTCTCGCCACATCAATTCCCACCACGGCGACCCAGGCGGCCGGCAAGCAGCCCTGCAGGAAGAAGCAGGCGCCGAGCACTGCGGCGCGCATCAGCATCGTGTCGTCCCGGACATTCATCGTTCACCATAGAGGTGAGCAAGTCAGGTGCCGGTTAGATCGGGCTTCTGGTCCTCATGCCTAACCCCCTCATTTCCTGTATGAAAACTCCGTCAGCTCCGCATGAACCGGGCAACAAAGGGCCACACACGGGGGGAAGAACGCACACCGCTGGGCAGTCTTTGAACACTCTTGCCCTTTTGCGCCGGGCGCCGAGTAGGATAAGATCACCACCGTCATCCGTTCGGGACCGGTCATCAAGGAGGTGCTCGATGACGACGCGGGGCGAGAAGATGAAGAGATGGATCGTTGGGCTTGCAGGTCTGTTCGCGCTCGGATTGGCGGGACTCCCCGCCCTCGGCGGCGATCAACACAAGGTCACGTTGATGCTGGGAGGCAAGTTCTGCGATTTGTACAAGGGCGAGGTCGAGTCGGCGTTGAAGAAGATTGCGGGCGTGACGGCCGTCGATCTCAAGAGCATGAAGGGTCACGCGATCGTCACGACCGACCCGGGCAAGGTGAAACCCGATCAACTCGCCGCGGCCGTCAACGCCCTGAAAGGCGACGGATGGCACTGCAAAGCCGAGGTGATGAAGTAAGCACCCGTTAACCGGCGACGGCCCATGCGAGCGGCTGCCGGCAGGCCGCCCGGATCGTGCGGTGCTGGGCGATGACGCTATCGACCAGATTTCCGCAGTTCACGCAACGCCAGCCTCGTCGCCACATCGGACCGCTCCCGTCCTTCATATCGATGAAGTGCTCCGTAACCATGAACCCTTGGCAGCGAGCGCAGTGCATCAGACGCCTCCTTTCGGTATTCGGACGATCTGTCCTGAGGCAGCCCGGCTTTTACCTTCGTGACGACATCGCCGGCTGCGGCTTGCTCCGTTCATCAGCCAAGTCAAGCAACGGGGGTGCCAGAGTCGATGTCGGAGGACACCGCCTATACACAGCAGTGTTCACGCGCGTCGTTTCAGCGGCGGGGAAGCAACAACACGGCCGGATGTGACCGAATTGGCCCCATGCGTCTCGAATGGCTCGATCATTCCTGAACACATCGAACAAGGCGGCTGTCTGATACCCCCCAAACGAGGGAGCCTCGAAGTCGAGACGTGTCGCTGACGGCGACAGAAATCGGCGCGGTGGTCGGAGAGATCGCGCCCGCGCTGACCGGCGGGTGGATTCAAAAGATCCACCAACCCCTGCCCCGCGTCATTACGCTGGAAGTCCGGACCCCGGGCGCAACCCACACGATGCTGCTGTCGGCCCATCCGGAGACCGCCCGGCTTCACTTGACCACCCGGCGGCTGCCGAATCCGCCGACCCCGCCGCCCTTCTGCCAATTCCTCCGGGCCCGTATCCAGGGCACCCGTATCGACACGATCGAGCAACTGCACGGCGATCGGATCGTGCGGGTGGGGCTGTCGGCGCGAGCAGGACCCTGCGCGATCATTGCGGAACTGATCGGCAGGAACGCGGATGTGTTGTTGCTCGACGACTCGGGAACGATCCTGGCCGATCTGAACCACGACCGTGGCCGGATCGGCCGACCCTATCGGCTTCCGTCTTCGCCTGGCCGGAAGATCGACGGCGCCGCGGAAGTCCCGCACCCTGCCGGCGCCGCTCACACGGCGTTTCCCGTATCCGCCGAGATCGACGCGCGCTATGGGCGGCGCGAAGAAGAACTGGCCTGTGAAGAGGAGCGTCAGGCCCGCTTGGCCGATGCCCGCAGGCATCGCAAAAGGGTCATGCGGCTGGTCGAGACGCTCAGGGCGGATTTGGACAAGGCGGCACGCTATCGCGACTACGCGCGCTACGGCGAACTCATCAAGGCCAACCTGGGCAAGATCGCCAAGGGCCAGGAACAGATCACGGTGGTCGATTATTTCGACGAGCGCCTGCCCCAACTTACGATCCCGCTCGATCCGACGAAGGGTCCGCAGGGAAACATGGGCGACTATTTCAAGAAGCACCGGAAATATCTGGCGGCCGAGCGGGAAGTTCGTCCTCGACTGGAGGCGGCGCAGAAGGAGCTGGACAGGTTGCAAGCGGAGTTGAAAGCACTTGAACAAGGCACCTGGCGTCCGCCCCACACGCAGGATGCGGCGCAGCTGGCCGTATCGAGAAAAACCTCTGTTCGCGGTCATCGGCTGTCGGCTCGCAGCGATCGGCCGTCAGCCAGGTCCGGCCCGTTCCGCCGATTCACGTCATCCGATGGGCTGCCCATCTATGTCGGCCGCAACGCGCGCGAGAACGAGGAACTGACGTTCGGCCTGGCCAAGAGCGACGACCTTTGGCTTCACGCTCACGGCACACCGGGCTCCCATGTCGTCGTGCGGCTGGAAAAAGGTGCGCACCCCCCGCCTGAGACGTTGAAGGACGCGGCAACCCTCGCCTTGCTGTACAGCGACCTCAAGAAGAGCGGCAAAGGGGAAGTGATCTACACCAGACGAAAGTGGGTCAAAAAAGTGAAAGGCCGGCCGCCCGGAACGGTGACAGTCACGCAGGAAAAATCGATTTTCATCACTTTGGACAAGACCCGCCTCGAAGCCCTGAAACAACGGTCGTCTTAATCCGGTCCGGCCCCGGCGATCCGCGTCCTTTTCACACCAGCCCTTCCGTGAAGAGTGCCGAAATATGGGCCCCCTCGCCGACACGGCCTTGCTGCTCGGCGTCGCTCAGTCCTTCGTTCGATGTCGTAGTCTCCGCGAGTTCGACGAAACCCTGTCCGGCATTCTGGTTCGGCGCTTTCGATGCGACAAAACCGGACTCTTTTTGTGTACAGCCCCTCTACGGAGAGCTTCGCTCCGGTGTCTGAAGCCCTTCTCGACCCCGCTTCGCCCGGCTTTCAAGTGGGCTGGCTTCCGGCGACCGGCACGTCGAAACAGGCGGCGGTCTCGTTGGCGGAGGTGCGCTCCCGGAAGGGACTCGTGACCTATCTGGACGCGCTCATGCGCAGCGCACCGTGCCGGCCGCCGAGCAGCAGCTCGTGCAGACCGAGCGCGCCCGTCTCACCGACATGGTCAGCCTGTTCAAAGCGCTGGGCGGGGGCCGGGAATCGGAAGAAGTGAGGGACTGGTCGCAGTCGCGACAGACATCCGCTTACGGAACGGGGGCATGGTTAGTTAGCGCGGCATAGGCCTGCTTTACTGATGCGACGGGAGAGACTTGTAACAGGAACGGCGTCCGCCAGTCCGAGTCGGATACGTCCAGTTCTTCGGGTACAATCACCCGTTGCAAGCGCGCTTCATAGGCCGCTTCGATCTTAAGAGGCACGGCCGTGACCACACCGATCTGGCCGTCCGGTTTGACCGTCCCGGTCATGACGCGATCCGGCTCGACGAACTCGCCATTCGCCATCGCCGCCACGCTCAGCGCGACCATGGCCGAGAGGCTGTCTCCGTACACCGTGATCCCCTCATAGGGAACTGTCAGAACGACGGTCCAAGAGTCAGTGGACAAATTCAACTGTTGGGCCACTCGGTAGACGGCCTGTTCGACGGCGGTCTGCGCCATGCGCGAAAAGCGACCAGGCTTGTTCATGAACTGCATCACCAGGCCGTTCCGGTCCCGCCGTTCCTCGAACGACAAGTGCAGGTAAGCCACGGTTCCTTCTGGTGCGCGTCCCATCGTCACTCCGAGGATCGGGATCAGTTGTTCTCGTGAGCCTGTTAAGGCGCCGGCCTCTGGGACAATTGCCGTGAGAGCCAGCAGAAGGGCCGCCGCAACGCCGATCATGAGCCTCCAGAAGCGCTTACTTTTTACACCGGTTGTCATAGGGATCGGATTCCTTCAGCTTCCACGGCATAAGGCATTTCAGGCGCCTGTGTCGGCGGTTGCCGATCTTGCTCTGACCGTTGTTCTCGCCATTTCCGAGGACAGCATTTTTCTTGTTGAGAGTGTCGGCTTGGCTTCTGATGTCTTACTGCCCGGCTGACACAGCCTTCTGCAGTTCCTTTTTAATTATCTCCGATAGGCAAGCAATATGCCAGAGCAAAGCCATCGATTTTTCATGCTCCTGTGAACCGGAGGTATGATGAAAATCAGAAGGGGGGTCCAGAACCGGGACGGCATGCGCCTTAGCTGTGGCAAGATGCCTCAGAGCGTTTTGGGTGGGTATATGCCTCTTACTCCTCCTCTCGCAACCATCCTTTCAGCCAGCGCACGTACCAAGGCGCCAAGAGCACGGGAATGACAAACAGAATAATCACGCTCATGACAAGATCCGGCGGCGCGTCCAACACCCGAGTCACCCAGGCGCAGACGACCTCATACCAGGCTAGCCCCAGCCCCAGCATAATCAGGCAGATGCGCCGCGCTTTTTCCGGATATGCCGCCACGACCCCGCTGACACGCGGTGTGACCGTCAGCGCATAGACCGCCGTCAATCCCAGGTCCTGGACCATGCCCCGGGCGAAATCGTGCCACGGCACCAGGCGGTAGACTCGATGACCCACGATGACAACGGCCACCCAGTCACAGGCCAGCAACGCGAGGAAACAGGGGACCGCAATCAGCAGAGTAATGACACCCCGGTGCTGCATGCCCGACATTATCGCGCACTCAGGCGGTATCGGAAACTCGGGGGCTTGCCGAAGAACCGACGGGGACCGGCGGCCACGCACCGTCAGAAGCCGAAGGCCGAACGGATGCTCACGCGCTCTCCTGAACCCGATCACGCTGAAAAAGAAAGTACGGACAGGGGCCGAAAGTCAGCTTGCAACCCACAAGATAGCCGTCGATGTCGTTTCCGTTTCGGATCGGGCGGGTCCACCGGACTTCAAACAGCATCAAGGCGTGGCGCCGCTTGGAGATCGTCGTATGAATCTCGATCAACTGCCGCACGCGGGGGGCCTGATCCATCATCAGCAGCATTCCGCCTGAACTGATATTCAACGAGCAGGCCTCGCCGTAATGTATGACGACGGCGCGCTCATCCAGCCCCTCGATCATTTCGTATGAACAGGGCCGCGTGAACTCCAGACGCTCCTCGCAGCGCAATTCCTGTGTGAGCGGCGGCTGGCACCGGAGATCGTCAGATCGATAGACCTGCCATTCGTGGCGTCCGGCTTCCCGCTTGCCGAGTCCTGTGTAGAAGGACATGACCTTCTGAAGAAGTTGGGGTTTCATGATGACGCCCTCCCTTGTTCGAGGTGAGTGGAGTTCTCACTCAATGGCGGGAGCAAATGAAATGCCGCGAAAGGACGAGAAGCCGGACGGTCGAGAACCGTTGAAATTACTTAGGAGGTCGGCGAATCCGCTGAGCAATGCCTCTGATCAAGATCGGCGAGAAGGGAGGGAAAAGAGTTCATGCTTCTGTCTGGAAGACACGCAGGTGATTGATTTCTCTCGCTCTTGCCCTGTACTGAACCGCCTACAACGAACGGGCCTCCTCCATGATTCTGTCGCATGAGTCGTCAGTGTTTATCCCGCGTCGAAAAGACCGCATACCAATTCATACATCACGCAGGCGATCACCCCCGACTTCCGCCGCGCCGCCGTCTCTTCGAACAGCCGCTCGACAGAAGCGCTCCGACTTGCCGCTCAGACGCAGAGCCGCAGATCAACTCGCCTTGCGCAGCTCCTCCTGCTCGGACGGCTCGATCCCCCAATCAGGCTCGCTTTCGCCGATCATGGTCGTATCGCTTTCCTGCGTGACGGACGCCCAGACCGCCAAGGCAAGAACCAGGACCGTGATGACACCAAGAACAACCGCCGGCATAGGGAGACCTCCTTTGGTTGACGGTGGCACTCATCGAATCATACTCCGATCCAAAACCTTCCGCCAGGGTGGCGAGCCGACGACGGGCCCCGCCTACTCGCCGACTCTGACCAACAGCCCCCGTTCTTTGCAGACATTGAACGTGTGATGGAACCAGGCGATCATCACGACGAGATAGAAGAGATTGAGGCCGGTCGCCCAGGCGAGATTGGTGAGCGGAGGCGCGGCGTGGTGTAACACGCCGCGCATGCCCTCGAAGACGTGCGCCGCAGGGTTGGCCCAGGCCAGGGCTTTCAGCCAGCCCGGCAGGACATCCATCGGATAGAATACGCAGGAGATGGGCTGGAACAAAAACACCATGCCCCACGCCAGCACTTCCGCTTCCTGACCGAAACGCATGATGAGCGACGTGGTCAGTACGCCGATGATCCATCCCGCCACGATGAGATTGAGCACGAAAGGGAGCAGCCACAACCCGATGACGAACACGTTGTACGAATAGAACAGCAGCGCGCAGACGATCATCACGCAGGAGACCGCCGTCACTTTGAAGACGCTCATCGCCATGGTCGCCGCCAAAAACTCGCTGGGTTTGAGCGGGCTGGCGAAAAGATTCATGAGATTTCTGGCCCAAATCTCCTCGAGGAACGAGATGGTGATGCCCTGCTGCGAGCGGAACAGGACGTCCCAGAGAATCAAGGCGCCCAGAAAGAAGGTGATGACGCCCGGCAACTGGCCTTGAAACTGCGTCAGATAGACGGTGATGAAGCCCCAGACCACGAGATCCAGAAAGGGCCAGTAGAAAATCTCCATCAACCGGGGCAGGCTGCGCCGGTACAAGTACAGATGCCGGGTGATCAGAGCGATGATGCGGTGAATCTTCATTGGTTCGTGAGGCGTCAGGCGTCAGGGAAACCATCAACAAACATTCTGTCTTGACCCCTCACGCCTTACCCCTTACCCCTCATCCACTTGCTATTGCTCCCTCGCCAACTTCAAAAACACTTCTTCCAGGTCCGACTGTCCGAAGCGGATCACGATTTCCTCCGCGGTGCCTTCGGCGACGATCTTTCCGCGCTGGAGGAAGATGATCCGGTCGGACATCTCTTCCATTTCCCGCATGTTGTGGGAGGTATAAAGCATGGTCAGGCCGGTCGCGGTGCGGATTTCCCTCAGCAGGCTGCGGGTCTTGTGGGCGATGTCGGGGTCCAGGCTGGCCGTCGGCTCATCCAGGAAAAGAATCTTCGGTTCCGTCAGGATCGCCTTGGCCAGCGTGAGGCGGGTCATCTGGCCGGAGGACAGGCGTCTGGTCAACTTGCTGCGAAAGCTTTCCATCTCCAGTTTCTTGACCACGTCGTCGATGCGCCGTTCGACGTTCGCCAGACCGTACAGTCTGGCGACCACGCGGAGGTTTTCCTCCACTGTGAGCGAGAAAGGCATGGAGATGTAGGTCGAGGAAAAGTTGACTTGCTGGAGGATCTCCTCTCGGTGCGTCGTGAAGTCCAGGCCGAACATACGGATCGAGCCGGCTGTGGGAGTGATCAACCCCAGCAGCATCTGGATCGTGGTGGTTTTGCCCGCTCCATTAGGCCCCAACAGTCCGAGAATTTCGCCCTGCCGAATATCGAACGAGATTCCGTCGACGGCGGTGAAGTCGCCGAACTGCTTGGTGAGATTCCTAACCTGGACGATGGGCGGCATGGGGATGAGCGTATCGGCCGTCGGCTACCACCAGTCGGCTTTCGGAATTGTTCGGTCAATGCTGAAAGCCGAAGGCTCCTCGCCTGGGCTTCCAGCCGGGACGATCAATTAAACAGCAGTTCTCCGACCTTCTCCGGAATATGGCAGGTCTCGCACCTTTGGCTGAGGATTTTGCCTTCGTAGGGGGTCTTCCCGTCGTGACAGCGGAAGCAATCTGCGAGCGCCCGCGTGCGGAGATAAGACCCCTCGGGGTGATCGGGATACCAGGGCTGGCTGTCGGCTTTGACGTGCCCGCGGGGGATCACGATGGGATAGCCTTTGATCGGCTTGTCATGCACGACCCCGGAATGGCAGGTGGTGCAGCCTTCCCCCAAGCCCCGTTTGGCGAAGGCCTCCATGTGCCTTCGGTGGCTCATCACGAGTCCCACATCCTTCACCGGCGGCGGAAGATCGCGCGGCGCGACTTCGGACACACGCAAGATATGCCGGTGGCACCCGATGCAGACACCGGAATCGACCTTGGCCTGAAGATTATGGGGATCGGTCGGCGTCCCGAACAGATAAATGGCGACATCCTTGGTCCCCGCCCAGGCTTTGTCCAGCAGCCAACCCTCGACTCCAGGGCGCACATGACAATCCACACAGGTGACGTCTTTATGGGACGACTGGACCCAACTCTCGTAGGAGGGCTTGATGTTGTGGCAGCTCGCGCAGAACTTTGGATGATTGGTTAGCGGGATCGCCACTCCGCCCAAGGCCACTGCGCCGGCGACGATCGCCATGATCACAATGGCCCGGGACTTAGGTCTCATGCGACTCGCGTTTGGGGAAGTGCCGAACGATGAGCGCGGCGACGCCGGCGACGTCGTCGGGATCGAACACGGGAATCGGCGCCGGCGGATCCACCGGTTTGTTCGACACCACCGCCAGCAGCCCTTCGGGCGATACCGGGACCTCGCCCAGTTGATCCCGCACCACGACGATCTTCGGATAGCCCTCGCTCTTCCACCCTTCGGCAATGACAAGGTCGATGGCGTGGTCGAGAAAACGGTCGCGGATCTCCTCGACCTTGATCTGGTCGGAGACGTCCGCAAACATCGCGAGGCTGCCTTTGGACAGCACGATCACGGCGCTCGCGCCGGCCCGTTTGTGCCGCCAACTGTCCTTGCCCTCCGTGTCCAGATCGAAACCGTGACCGGCGTGTTTGACGGTCGCAACCCGATAGCCGGCGCGGACCAATTCGGGAATGACCCGTTCAATCAAGGTGGTCTTGCCGCTGTTCGACCGGCCCACAAAGCAGAGAATCGGGATGGACATTCGGCCTCGCCTGGATTACGCGGTCAGCAACATGACTGCCGGCCGCCGGCCGCCGCCGGCGTCTCGCCTTCCCGCAGCCACATCTGGCCGCTCAAGAGTTGCACCGAGACGGTGTCGCCGGGATTGAGCCGCTCGACTTCCACCGGCACATCGATCAAGCAATTCGCTTTCACCATCGAGGTGAGGATGCCGGAACCTTGGTCGCCGGTCGTCCGCACCTTGAAGACGCCGTCTTCACGGGTCAGGATGCCGCGCAGAAAATGGCGCCGGTCCGGTTTCTTGGAGAACTTTTCCTGAAAGACGGCCTGCACGACCGGCCGGCCGTAGCTGCGGTGGCCGCCCATTTTCAATATCGCGGGCCGCACTAGCTGTTCGAAGGTCACCATCGACGAGACCGGATTGCCCGGCAGGCCGAAGGCCAGTTTGCCCTGGATTTTCCCGAAGGCCAGCGGCTGGCCGGGCCGGATCGCCAGCTTCCAGAAATTCATCTCCGCGCCCAGGTCTTTGAACACGGCCTTGGTGAAATCGTAGTCGCCCATCGACACGCCGCCGGACAGCACCAGGATTTCGGCGTTCAGCCCGTGCGAAATCTTCTCTTTCAAGGCCGCCGGCTGATCCTTCGCGATGCCGAGCAGGATCGGAATGCCGCCGGCCTCCTGCACCGCCGCCGCGATGCCGTAGCTGTTCGAGTTGATGATCTTGTCCTCGCTGAACCGCTCGTCGAGATCGGCCAGCTCATCGCCCGTGGAGAGAATCGCCACGCGCGGCCGCTGACACACGAGCACGAAAGACTTGGCGAGGATCGCGAGCATGCCCGCTTCGGCGGGCCGGATTTGCGTGCCCTTGGCGATGATGCAGTCGCCTTTCTTGACGTCCTCGCCCTGTGGACGGATGTTGGCTCCGCGCACTTCGGGCTTGAAGACCTTCACCGAGTCCGGTGTATGCTCGGTATCCTCGACCTTGATGACCGTGTCGGCTCCCTTCGGGATCGGTGCACCCGTCATGATGCGGATCGCCTGCCCGGGCCCGACGGTCTGAGTCGGCGTCTTGCCCGCCGGTACGTCCTCGATCACTTTCAGCGTGACCGGTTTAGCGATGGCATGCTCCTGCTTGATATCTTCCCATCGTACCGCGAAGCCGTCCATCGCCGAATTGTCCCACGGCGGATTGTCACGCTCCGCGATGATGTCCTCGCCGAGCACACGGCCCAGCGCGTCCAGGATGGGGACCTTCTCCAAGCCGAGCGGCGCGGTCGCCTCGAGCACCACCTTTTGCGCTTCATGTAACGGTGTCAGGCCTTGCATTGCAACTCCATCGAGCCAACAGCGAATAGCGAATAGCTCGCAGCACAAAGTTTCGTTCTGGCATTTGCATACGGTTGGCCTTTGGCTGTTAGCTGTTGGGTGTTTGCTGTTCGCAATCAGCTTCGCCGCGGCGCGACTTTCACCAGCGAACCGCTCTTCTTGCAGAACGCCTCGACCTTGTTCGCGATCTCGTGATACGCCTCCGCCGTCGGCGTGTCCGAGTAGAACATCGCGAACGGCTCGCCCGCGTCGCACTGGGTGACGACGTCGGGATCGAGCGGAATCCGCCCCAGAAACGGCACGCCCATGTCGTGCGCCGAGGCCTCGCCGCCGCCCTTGCGAAAGACTTCGATGTGCTTGTGGCAATGCGGGCAGTCAAGCCCGCTCATATTTTCCACGATCCCGATGATCGGCACTTCGCTGTCTTTGCAGAACGTGACGGACTTGCGTGAATCCAGCAGCGCCACCTCCTGCGGCGTGGTCACGATGACGGCGCCGCTCACGGCGCCGAGCAGGTCGATCGTCGTCACCGACTCGTTGCCGGTCCCGGGTGGCAGGTCGATCAGCAGGAAATTGAGGTCCTGCCATTCCACCCCGCCGAGGAGTTGGTTGATGAATTCGTACTTGTAGGCGTCCCGCCAGATGATCGGATCATCAGAGTTCTGGAGCAGGAAGGACATGGAGGCGATTTTCAGATTGTAGGTCTGGTAAGGGATGATGCCACCGGACGTGCTGATCTTCAGTTTCTGTCCTTCGGCTCCGAGCATTTTGGGAATGTTCGGGCCGTGAATATCCATGTCGCAAATACCGACATGCCAGCCTTTGAGCGCCAGGCTGACGGCGAGGTTGGTGGTAACCGTGCTCTTGCCCACCCCGCCTTTGTTGCTCATCACGAGCACCTTGTATTCGATCCGCTCCATCCGCTTCGCGACGAGCCACCGGCTGTGCCCTTCCTTGTCCTTTTGACAGGTCTCATTCTCATCGCAGATGGCGCAGGCCCACATATAGGTGCAGGCGTCGCCGTTGTCCGACCCTCGAGGCTGGATCACGTTCAGTTCGCGCGGCATGTTTCTTCTCCTCGTAATGCGTGACACGTGATGCGCAGGGCATGCTGCAGGCAAGACGCATTACGCATGACGTTTCCCGATTTTCTCCACCGTGTGGTCCAGGATCGGCAAAATGACGGCGAGGTTTTCCTTGGCTCCCCTTGGACTGCCCGGCAAATTGACGATCAACGTCGAGCCCCTGATGCCGGCCGTGCCACGCGACAGCATAGCCGTCCGCATTTTTTTCAGGCTTTCCATTCGCATCGCCTCGCCGATGCCGGGAATTTCCTTTTCGATCACGTCTCGCGTCGCTTCCGGCGCCCAATCGTCCTGGCGGACTCCGGTTCCGCCGATCGTCAGAACGACGTCCGGCTCTCCGCTGTCGCAGAGCTTGAGCAGTTGCTCGCGGATAGCCGTCCGGTCGTCCGGTACGCAGGCATAAACGGCGACCGTCCCCGGCAACTCCCTGACCATCCGCTCCAGTTCCTCCCGCCCCGTATCGGTTTCCTGTCCGGACACAACCTTGCTGCTGATGACGAGCAGGGCCACCTTCAACATGGAACCTTGCCGTCAGCGTCGGTGCCCTGCCGTGGGCACCCCCACATATTCGCCCTCCGCCGCCATCGCCGGTTTCGGCATCGGCGCGACCGGTTTCGTTCCAGTCGTCGCTACGCTCGTGACGGTCTGCGCCTCCTGAGCCGGACGCTTCTTGCCGAACACGCCCGCGCTCACGATGCCGACTTCATAGAAGAAATACATCGGCAGCGCCATGATGCACTGATTGAACGGATCGGGCGTCGGCGTCAGGATCGCCGCAACGAGAAACGCTCCCAGGAAGGCCCATTTTCGGTAGCGTTTAAGAAACGGCGCATCGACCCAGCCCAGCTTCGCCATCAGCGTGATGGCCAACGGGACTTCGAAAATCACCCCGAAGACCATCAGGAACCACAGGGCGAATCCCACATACTGCGCG
Source organism: Nitrospirota bacterium (assembly GCA_040755395.1). Classification (NCBI taxonomy): domain Bacteria; kingdom Pseudomonadati; phylum Nitrospirota; species Nitrospirota bacterium. Next base: position 58,791 of record JBFMAX010000014.1, on the reverse strand, counting down.
ATCGAGAGTTGCGGAATGAACCCCGCATTGACGCCGTAGGAAATCAGAAAGTTCAGCGCGAACGGCAGGACAAAGAAAAAAGAGAACAGCACGCCGGCGTAGAACGCGGCGGTACTGAGCAGCACGAACGGCCCGACGAATCGTCGCTCATGGACATGCAACCCCGGCACGACGAACTGCCAGATTTCCCAGAGAATATAGGGCGTGGCCAGGACGACCGCGAAGAGACCGGCGACCTTGACGTTCTGCCACAGTGCTTCGGCGGGAGCGAGGAACACAAAGGGCACGGTCGGAAGATCGGTCGGGACCCAGGTCAGGGACCCCGGCACGAACATGTTCTGGAGCGGGACCCGCAGCCACTGCACGAGGGTGTCGGCATAGAAGAACGTGACGACGAAGACGATTCCCGTGGCGATAACCGCCCGGGTCAGCCGGACCTGGAGCTCGACCAGGTGCTCCATGACCGGCATCTTCTTGTCTTCGAGCGGCTTGAAGACAGAGTCGTGCAGCCACTTTTCGAACTTTTTCAGGCCGTCAGCCATACTCCACAGCCCTCAGCTACCAGCTATCAGCCATCAGCTCAGGAACCCTGCCGCTGACGGCCGTCGGCTGTTCGCTGATTACTTCGGATTTACCGCCACGAACAGGTTGTTCCCCTGCCGGCTGAGCAGCAGCACGACCATTTCCTCTTTCTTAATCTTGGCCGACGCCTTCTGGTAATCCTCCATGCTCTTGATGACCTCATGGTTGATCTCCTGAATGACGTCTCCCCGCTGCAGGCCGGCCGCTTCGGCCGGACTTCCGGCTTCGACCTGGTTGATCACGACGCCCGTCGTTTTGGCCGGCAGGTTCAACTGGCTCATCATCGCCGGATCGAGCGGCTGGACCCGGATGGCGGCCAACACGTTGTCCGGCGGTTTCACGGTTTCGGTTGGAGGCGGAGGGGGTTCTCTCCGAGCCAGCACCTCGTCGGACGGCCGCTCGGCGACCTTGACCTTGATCGTCTGTTCCTTGCCGTCGCGAAGAATCTTGACCTCCGCATCTTTCCCCACGACCGTGCGCGCGACCATGTTGCGCAGTTGGCTCACGCTCTGCACTTCTTTGCCGTTGAACGCAATGACCACGTCTCCGCGCTTGATCCCCGCCGCGGCGGACGGTCCGTTTTCGTTCACGTCGCTGATCAGCACGCCCTTCCGCTGATCCGGAATCTTGAACGACTTGGCCAACGCCGGCGTGATCTCCTGAATGGCCACCCCCATCCACCCACGCACGACTTTGCCGGTCTTCACCAGGCTGTCGACGATATCGACGGCGATGCTGCTGGGAATGGCGAACCCAATGCCCTCCGATCCGCCCGTCCGCGAGAAGATCGCGGTGTTGATGCCGATCAACTCGCCATTCATGTTCACCAGCGCGCCGCCCGAGTTGCCGGGATTGATCGCCGCATCGGTCTGGATGAAGTCCTCATAATCCGCGATCCCGACATTGCCGCGACCGAGCGCGCTGATAATGCCCAGCGTGACGCTCGAGCTCAGCCCGAACGGGCTGCCTATCGCCAGGACGATGTCGCCGACCTGCAATTTCTCGTAGTCCGCCCACTTCAGGTAAGGGAGATCCTTCGCGTCGATCTTGATCACCGCCAGATCGGTCTTGGGATCGGACCCGACGACTTTCGCCGTGAATTCCCGCCGGTCGCTCAAGGTCACCGTGATCTGGGAAGCGTTCTCGACCACATGATTGTTGGTCACGATGTAGCCGTTCGGGTCCAAAATGACACCGGAGCCTGCGCTCTGGTCCGGATGACGGGGACCGGGAGGAAACGGCGGAGGGCCGGGCGGCTCGGCTCCCGGAGGCTCTTCTCCCGGGGGTCCTCCGAACGGACCGGGCGGCAACGGGCGTCGGCCTTCGCGGCGCCCCTCCCCGCCGCCGGTCACGGCGATGTTGACCACCGCCGGAGTCACCCGCTTCACGATTTCCGAGAACCCTTGAGCAAACGCCGGCGGCACACCTGCCGCGTCAGCCGTGGTGACGTGCTGAAAGGCGATCCCAGCCACAGCTACCAAGCCCATGAAAAAAGCTGAGCCCACAGCGAGAGCTCGTTGATCTCGATGTCCCATAACGGATTCCTCCGCATTGCTGATATGCTTCATGATGATGATTTCCTCGACTCACCTGGTCCGAGCACGGGGCCACGGAATGCGATCGCTCTTGTCCCCTTAAACCTCACTGATCCGGTTTCTTGCGTTCTGCGAAAGGTGATTGTACACCATTCACCGAACCGCCTTCAAAGACTAAAAGTCCCTTCTGGGCGAGAAAAAGCCTCGCCGAGAAGGGATCGTCCTTTTTTAGAAAATAGCGGGTAGCCGTAGCAAACAGGAAAGAGTTCCGAGCTATTCGCTATCGGCTATTCGCTGCTCGCCGTTGAGTCTGTTCGTCCTGTCAAATGGCTCCAAAGGTCATGCCCCGTGGTTATCCCTGGGCCGGATTCATTTCTGTCCGTCGCTTGTGGAGCCAGGCATCCTGGAGACTCAAGATGAGACGTTTTGCGGCCTGGTTCATGGATACGACGCGCAGAGTGTTCGGCGCACCTTCGAAGGTCGGCGGCCAGAAGCGTCGCTCGGGATCCTGCGGTCGGAGATACACCACGGGATACCATTGGTTGATTCCGGGAGCCGACGGACTGTCGAGCGTCGCCCACGCGCGCCCCTCCGCATGCAGCAAAGACCGGCCGGCGTTGACGTCGATCAACGCGACTTCGATCAACGACCAGTTATCGCGCCGGAACCCCGGTTGCATATGCGTCGTCCATCCGAGAAACACGTAGATCGGATATTCTTGCTCGGTACTGGAGAGCACCGCGACGGCCAAATAGTCCACGCCGTACCGCTTGCCCAACTCGCGGAACGAGGCGATGTCTCCTGTGGGTTTGAGGTCATCGGCGGGGAGAATCTTGTCGATGGCGATCGGAAGATGTTGACTGATCTGTTCCTTCAGGGTCTGAGCCAGCCGGTTCACCGCTTCGTCCGGCGGAGACGGGGCTGCATCCGGGGCCGACGCATCGGCGATCACGACCAGCCCGGCGTGAATGGGTCGCTCCGCGGGCAGAAGCGAGACCGGCGGTTCCGTGATCGCCTGCGGGCCAAGATAATCGGCCATCCGGCTCGGAGGAACCGCGGACGCACAGGCGGCCAGTGAGAGCAGCCCTAACGCAAGACAGACGGTTTTGACTTGGATCCGCATAATTCCCCCCTCCCGTCGTTCAGCCTGCCTCGGGACTTCTCTTTAGCATACACATACGTTCGCTCCCGTTCGACGGATCTGTCAAGCCCCTCCGGACCTTGCAATCGACTTCGGACTCGGCTAGGGTGTGGCGGCTCAACCGCCCTCGACCATCTACGGTGGAGAAGCGGCAGGGTGGCGACCCTCGGAGCGTCCGATGCCTGTGCGACATCCTTCGTTCCTCCCGGATCTTTCGGTCATTGTTCCGGCCTACAACGAAGCGGCGCGCATTTTCCCCTCCCTTCACCGTCTTGTGCGCTACCTCGACCGGCATGGCGCGCCTTACGAGGTTCTTGTGGTGGACGACGGCAGTCGGGATGGCACCGCGGCCGTGGTCGAACGTTTCGGCGCCGAGTGCCAGGCGGTCCGACTGATCCGGTTGCCGGCGAATCAAGGGAAGGGCGCGGCCGTGCGCAAGGGCATGCTGGAGGCCAGAGGCCGGCTGCTCCTGTTCACCGATGCGGACGGCGCGACCCCGATCGAAGAGCTTCAGCGGTTGGAACAGGCCGTGATCGACGGGGCCGATCTGGCCATCGGTTCCCGCACGCTCGCCTCCCGCGATCCGCGTTACACGGTTCGCGCGCGATGGCATCGCAGCGTGTTGGGGGCGCTCTTCAACATGCTGGTCCGGCGCGCGGGCATCGTCGGCATCGCCGACACCCAGTGCGGGTTCAAGTTGTTTCGGAGGTCCGTCGCCCAGGACCTGTTTTCGGTCGCCAGCATCAACGGGTATGGCTTCGACCTCGAACTGCTCTACGTCGCCCAACGCCGCGGCTATCGCATCGCGGAGGTTCCGGTCAACTGGGCTGATCAGCCGGGTTCGAAAGTCCAGGTCGTCCGCGACGGCCTTCGCATGGTGCGCGACCTCTTCGCCATCCGACGCAGCGACGCGCAGGGACGGTATGCCCCCGCCGGGTCGTTGCCGCACGCCGCCGACGTCGTGCTGAGCCATCCCGGCTCCCCGCCTTCTTAAATTCCCTCACTTTCTCACGTAAATGACGGCCTTGGCGTCTTCGTACACCGGGTGCCAACCGGCTTCGCGCCGAAGGGCTTGGTCCAGCGGGCTCCCGCGGCGAACGAGCGCCCAGTCGACCCCGTACTTGTCGAGCACGCCCAGCGCCGGAGGGTCCCAGTTCGTCAACGCGACGTAGTCATAAAAAATCCACCGATCGCCGATCCGCCAGGCTGGCATGCGGCCGTCGATAAAAATCTTCTCTTCCGGGAGCCACCAGAGCAGGAACCCTCCATAGCCGTAGTCGTTGTACAGCCTGGTCCCCACCTGATCGCGATGCGTTTGCACCCACTGCACCGCCTCGATGGGGTAGTCGGTCTGGCGGAAGAACTCGCCGGGATCGAGTCCCGAGAGCGCCACCCGTCGGAGATGGTCCGGCCCGGCCAGCCCCATCAGGAGGCCCATGACGACCGTCGCGGCCAACAGCCAGGCCTTGGTCCGGGAGACCCGCGCCGGTAGGAATCGCGTCGCTCGTTCAGTCACCGTGGCCACTTGTTCCGCGCACCACGGCAGGCTGACGATGAGAAAGAGCGGCACATTCCGCCAATGTTGCAAGGAGAGGACGAGAAAGACGAGGAGGACGGTCCAGCGAACCGGTTCGACCCGGCGATAGCAGCAGAAGCCGGTCAAGCCGAGTCCGAGCACATAGGCGACGTAGACAAGCCCGGCGCGGCTCTGGAGGGAGACTGGCTGCCACTCGTGTAACACGTCAATCATGAAGCGGTCGTTCAGCGACGCATAGATTTCCGCATACAGTCGCCAGCCGTAGGGATTGATAAGCGTCACCAATGCCGATGCGGCCAGGGCAACGGCGAACCGACCGATCTCGCGCCCGGGCATGACCGGTTCATCGAGACGATCCTCCAGCCATGGCCGGCGGGAGACGATCCATCGCATGATCGCGGAGGCGCTCAGGATCAATCCCAGCAGGAACAGCCCGGCCGTAAACCCGCCATGGAGATTGGCCCAGAGCAGAAACAACGGCGGCAGCACCCACCAGCGGCCTCGTCCGGCGAAGCGGGCATGGTGAACGGTTCGGAGCGCGAGCGCCATCCCCAGGAGGGTCACCAGTTGCGTCCTGGCGCCCAGGAACGGCAAGGCCACCCAGAGGACGACGGCGACGGCGACGAGTTTTTGCGTCCGCCCGGTCTCCGCCGCTCCCACAGCCGTCCAGCATGCGCCGATCGTCACCGCCGAGAACAACAGGATGACCCCCAACGGGCCGACCGGACCCGGACCCTGAAAGATGGCGGCGATGAGCCCGTCCGTGAGCCACGCGTGCTCCACCCAAGGCCAATCGGGCATGGTGTGGGAATAGGGATCGGTGGCCGGCAATCGCCATCCCTGACGGATCAGATCGAGCCCCGTCCGCAAGTGCCAGCCGAAGTCGGGTTCGACGAGGGGTTGGAGCGCGAGGTTCAGAATGAAGAAAAGCAGCAGCGCGTCGAGGGCGGGAAAACCCGAAGCCGGGTTCTTCGTTTCACGTAAATCGCGAATCGCCACGGAGAGTACGTCCGCGCACAAACCATCACGTTCAACGGTTACCGCGTGACGGCCTCCGGTCGCCCGACCAGCAGATTGTCCAACACCAGCCAGTCGACGCCCGTGCGGAGGAAACAACGGATCGCGTCGTCCGGTGTGCACACGATCGGCTCGTTCACGTTAAAGGAGGTGTTGAGCAGGACCGGCACCCCGGTCCGACGTTCGAAGGCTTCCAGCAATTTCCGGAAGCGCGGATTGGACTCGCGATCGACGGTGTGCACCCGGGCGGTTCCGTCCACGTGGGTGACCGCGGGGATGAGACCCTTGGCGGCCGGCAACACCCGTGCGGTGAGGAGCATGAAGGGCGACGGCGACGGTGGATCGAAATAGTCTCCGGCGCGCTCTTCCAAGACCGACGGCGCAAACGGGCGAAACCATTCCCGCAACTTCACCTTGGCGTTGATCAGTTCGCGCATGTCTTCGCGCCGCGGATCCGCCAAGAGGCTGCGGTTGCCCAGCGCGCGCGGGCCCCACTCCATTCGGCCCTGGAACCAGAAGACGAGGCGGCCTCGTGCCAGTTCCGCCGCGGTGCGTTCACACAGCTCGCCCTCCGGCAGCGCGGCGGCGATCAAGCCGGCCCGATCGAGCGCGCGCCGGCACTCCTGTTCGTCGAATGCGGGCCCCAGATACGCCGACCGCATCACGTCCCGGTCGGGCATCCCGCCGCAACGGGACGTCCACCGGAGCGCGGCGCCCAAGGCCGCACCCGAGTCCCCCGCCGCCGGCTGGACATAGATCCGCCGGAAATCCGTTTCCCGGAGCAGCCGGCTGTTCGCTACGCAGTTGTAGGCGACGCCTCCGGCCAGACAGAGCGATTGGGCGCGAGTGCCCGCGTACAGCGAGCGAGCCAGGTGCAGCAACGTGTCTTCCAACACCAATTGCGCGCTGGCGGCGATGTCGCGGTGGCGCTGGGTGATCTCTTCACCGGGGCGCCGATTCGGCCCCAGCAAGCGGATCAACTCGGGCGAAAAGATCCGCACCCGCGCCAGGTGAAAGTCCAGCAATCCGGTGTTCAGCCGAAATTCGCCGTCCGGCCGCAGAGGCAATATGTGGGCGCGGAGCAGGGGCGCGAATGTGGGCTCCCCGTAGGCGGCGAGCCCCATCACGATGTACTCATCGTAGTCCGGACGAAACCCCAGAAACGACGTGACGGCGGCATAGAATTGTCCGAGGGAATGCGGCAACGCGATCCGTTTCAGCACGCGGATGTCCTGTCCTTCCCCCGCCGCCAGCATCACGGTATGCGATTCGGACGCCCCGTCGACCACCAAGATCGCCGCCCGCTCGAAGGGCGACACCAGGAAAGCGCTCGCGGCATGACAGAGATGGTGATCCAAAAACACCGGACGGCGGTCGACGCCGCCGAGGTGCCGGCTCAGCCGGCGCTTCAGGAACACCAGCTCCGCCCACTCCCGGCTGAGCCGTTCGAGGCTCCGCCGGCCCTTCACCCGGAAGAGCTGCGGAGACCGCAGCATCGACCCGAGCGCCAGCGCCGCTCGGCGTCCCAGCACCCAGTACTTCCACGGAACGGCGATCGCGTCCACCTCGTCGAGCCGCACCCCGGCTTCGCGCAGGCAATAGCGAATCGCCTGCAGGGGTAAGGCGGTCACGTGTTTGACGCGGACGAACCGCTCCTCTTCGGCCGCCGCCACAATCCGTCCATCCCGGACGAGCGCGGCGGCCGCATCCCGCATGTTCGACAGACCCAGGACCAGCATCAGACGATCTCCGGAGGTCGACGAGAACGCTGCCCAGCCTCCACCGGCGGCGTAAGGATAAACGAGCTCTCCTCCACTGGCAAGGCACAATCATGAGGGGCGTGTTGCAATCGTCCGGCGGTTTCTGTACGGTGTGGACTTCTTGCTCCTTCCCGTTGCCGATGGGGTGTCGATGCTCGGTCGTGGAAGTGTTCGTTCAACCGACGTTCGGTTGTCGGCGAACCGGATCGCCGTGCGGACCTGCACCGTCGTGGTTTTGGGTCTCCTCGCACTGGAGCTGACGGCCTGTGACAAACTCACCGGCTTGGTTCGGCGCACGCCGCTGCCGGACATGGGTCCTCGCCTTCCCGTCTCCGTGAAGCTGACGTTCGACCCGTCGCTGACCAACGCGAGGGCGCAGTATATCGACGCCTGCAACAGTCCTTACGAAATCCCTCTCGGCGCCGAACTGGAGTCGGTATTGCTCGACGCGGCCGCGCAAAACTTCCAGTCGGTCTCGGCCTCCGGGGCGAACCCTCAGCCGACTTCGCCGACCTATGAAATACACATCGACTTGCAACGGTCGGGGCTCAAGCTGCTCACGGACAATATTTACGACCGAGTGCCCGCCGAACTGGTCTTGGAAGCCGTTGCGACATTCAAAGACGCCTCGGGAACGGTGGTGAACCAACAAGCGCTCTCCGTCCAGCACAAGCAGCGACTGATCCTTGAACCGACGCAGCGTCGGTGCAACTACGGCAATATGGACGAGTTCATCTACGAGGCGGCGGTCGCGCTGTCGACCCAGTTCGTTCGGGCTGCCCGAGCCCAGTATGAGTCCGGCAGCCGGACGGTCTCGCCTGCGCCTCCCGCGCCGGCGGCTCAGGCCCAGGCGGTTCCACCGTCGGGGCCCGCCCCGACGAGATCGTCGATCTCCGCCGTCTCGTTCAAAGCGACGTTGGTGGACGAGAACGGCGATCTTCTTCTGGAGGGAGGCGAACGCCTTCGGGTTCGTATCGACCTGGCAAACGGCGGCGGACAGGCCGTCCACGGTGTCTCCGCTTCGATTGCGGGCACACCGGCGGTGGTGTCGCAATTTCCGGCCACGACACTGCCGGTCGGCACGCTTCAGCCGGGGGACTCCCGCTCTATCGAATTCGTCGCCACGCTCCCGCCGTCGATCCAGCCGCAGCGCGGCGAATTGCAGGTAACCCTGTTGGACCCGTCGGGGGCTCCCATCGCGCCGGTTCAGACCCTCACCGCATCCATCCGTTCAAGGGACTCGAGACCGGAGGCAGCCGATGCGGCTCCGACCGTTCCGACCGCCCTCCGCCGTCTCGACACCTACGTCGTCGCGATCGGACTCAGTCTTTATCGCGATCAACAGATCCCGGGACGCAAATACGCGGCGCGGGACGCCGAGCACGTTGCCGCCTCGTTCCGGTCGCTGGGCGGCGTTCCCGCCGCCAACGTACGGGTCCTGCAGGATGTGAAGGCCCTGCGGCCGGACATCGAGGAAGCGCTGCTCGACTGGTTGCCCACGCGCGTGCATGGCGAATCCCTCGTGATCGTCTATTTCGCCGGACAGGCCTTCGTCGCGTCGACGGGCGAGACCTTTCTCGTTCCCTACGACGGCGGCAGCGCCTCGCCCTCGCGACTCTATCCGCTGAAGGAGCTGGAAGCGGCGCTGGCGAAACTCCACCCCAAACAGACGCTCTTTATCTTCGACGGAGGCGTGGCCAGGCTCGGCGGAGACGCCCGCACGAAAAGCAAGCCTCCGCGCTGGGACGCCGCGAACAACGGGGTGATTCACCTCATCGGTCTCAACGGATTCGGCAAAGGGTTGGAGTCTGACAAGCTCCGGCATGGATTGTTCACGCACTATCTGCTCCGCGGCTTGGAAGGCGACGCCGATGCCAACCGTGACGGAGCGGTGACGCTGGGCGAACTGATCGATTTTTTGGACCAGAAGGTGCCGGCCGCCGCCAAATCGGGCTTCAGCCTGGAGCAACGTCCGCTTATCGTGCCGGCCCTGCGACCGACGGATGCGGTCGCGGGCGTGATCCTGACCCAACCCGGGCCTGGGGGGACGCTCTCGGAGGTTCGGTAGGTCGAGGGACGTTTGACAAGGCCGCCCGAGTTTTGAACCAAATACAAAAGGCGGCGGGACTCGGGTCCCGCCGCCTTTTGTGCAGTCGTCAAAACCGCTTTATCAGCTGCCTTCTTTGCAGAAGCTCCGCTCGTAATTGATGATCGTCCAGGCTTCTTCCTCCGTAATGGCGGCAGGGATCAAGGAAACCATGCCCGTGCCCGGGCTGCCGTTCTTAATCACCCAGAACAGCTCTCCATCCTTCCGCTTCTTGTGGAACTTGCAGTTCGTGAAGTTGCGCGGGCTGGGGTTCAGGATCTGCCCGGCGGGCCCATCACCTTTCCCTTCCTTGCCGTGGCAGTTGAAGCAGGTGCCCTTCCCCTCAAACAAGGCCTTGCCCTTGGCCAGGTTTTCCGGCGTTTTCGGGATCGGGTTCTTCAGCGCCTTGGCCTCAGCGATCTGATCCGGCGGGACCCGGGGTTTGAGCGGATCGCGTTCCTCGGCGACAGCCACCGTGGCCGTCACGAACATGAATGCGGTCAAGATACCAAGAGACCTCGACAGATACCCCATCACGACTCCTCCTTTTTGTAGAAGAACCACTCCGTGGTTGATATTGTGCCCTGAGTAAATAATAAATGAAGCGGATGAGCCGACAGCGATCATCCAAGCCGCTGAAGCGGCGGCACTATAGCAACGAGCCGCGCGCTTTGTCAAGAATTGCGCTGCCGCGCAAGACCACGCGTCGTGGCCGGCTTTTCCCGCCTCCGCTTCCAACTCCCCGGGCGGAACCGTCCGACTTCCCAAGCCGTTCTCATCACAAGGACCGTGCCACGCGACAACGTGCAAAGACGCGCATTCTGCCGACCGGTTAGCGGAGAGACGCGCCTAAGCGGCACCCGAGACCGGGCGCACGAGGCGCCTTTGCGCCTCAGCTTTCACGTCCGCCCCACCGGCAAAGGGGTTTTATTGGATCGCGGCGGAGGAGGATGGCAGGAGTCAGGAAACCGGCTCAGCGTTTCAGCACGATATCCCGTGCGACCTTGCCGCTAGGGCCGAAGGGTTTCTGCGGTTTCCCGTTCAGTTCAGCCCGCACGCCGCCGGCGTTCCCCAACGTGAGCGTGAATTGGTCTTGCGCCTTCCAGCGGGCTTTTTCGCCTGGCCTCAGGAGCGCTTCTTGCGGGCTGCCGCCGTCGATTTGTACCACTACCCAGCTTAACTCCGTTGCTTCAAGATCCAAGATCAACGGCTCGTCTCCCGAGCCCGGTCCGTCGAGCGCCAACCCGGCCAATGGACCCTCCGAACCCGGCGACGAGGTGCTCGCCGGTTCCGGCTCAGCCACCGACGCGGTCGACGACTGGGATACTGCCTCTGACGGCCGGCTTTCCGCCCTGCCCGTCGATCCTTCGCCGACCGCGGATAGGCCGCTCGGCTCGGCATGCTCCTGAGCCTGCCTCTGAACGGTCTCGCGCGTCTCCTTCGGCGGAAGTGTCAATTTTTTCGACACAGCAGAGGAGGGCTCCGGAACGGAACGCTGGATCACCGAGGATTGTTCGCGACTCAGGAGCAGGACCAGGGCCAACACGGCGACGCCGACCGCGATACTGATTGCTTTGCGGTTCGCTTTCCGGCGCCGCTCTTCTTCCGCCTGCCGGATCCGCAACCGCTCCCGTTCATCCTGTTTTTCATAGAAGGCGCCGGCCGACTGGACGAACCGGTGAATCGCGTCCTCCTCGTCCAGCCCCAGTGAACGGGCATAGGATCGGACGAATCCTCTCGCAAACACCTGATCGGGCAGCTTGGCGAAGTTGCCCTCTTCCAGCGCCTTGACAAAGTCGGAGCGGATGCGGGTCTTGGACGCGACTTCGTCGATCGTCAGACCTTTGGTCTCCCGCACTTGCTTGAAAAATTCGCCGACCGATTCCACGCGATGTCCTATCGTTTCAGCCGCTCCAGGAGTCGATCGGCGGCGGCGGTATACTCGCCTCCTTTGTCGAAGGTCGAGACTTTCGCCAACACTTCGCGCGCCTTGTTGTCGTAGCCCAATTTGTAGTAAGCGCGCCCCAACTCCAGATGCAGCATGGCCGGCGGCACGCTCGGAGGATCGACCAGCAACGCATCTTCGAACGCCTCCACGGCCGCCTGCATATCGCCTTCGTGCGCCAAGGCGCGGCCCAGGTGGAATCGCGCCAGATCGGGCGTGGCGTAGAGCGGATTGCTCAACGCCTGTTTATACGACTTGATCGCTTCGCTCCACCGATCCTGCTGAGCCAGCACCTGCCCGAGATACGTATGGGCTTCCGAATAGTCGGCGTCGAGACGGATCGCCTCACGGAACGCCTCTTCCGCCTCCCTGAACTTGCCCTGCAAGGCGTAAATATGGCCGAGGCCGTAATGGGCTTCCTTGTTGTCGGGATTCAGTTGAATCGCTTTCTGGAACGACACGAACGCTTTTTGGCGATCGACGCTCAGGCTGGCTACGCCTTCCTGATAGTATCCGTTGGACTTCTTGATCTTCTCTTCCGTCGCACATCCGGTGAGCGCCGAGGTTTGAATCGCCGCCAACGCCAGCAGCCAGAGGAGCAGGGCGCGACGGTCATGCCTCCGGGATGCGGGATATCTGTCGACTCCGACCGTCACGGCAAATCCTCGAAATGCGTCAATCGCTTAAACTCACGGAATCGATCTTGGATCTCTTTGTAATCCAGGACGCGCAACCGGTCAAGACTAAAGGCTTCCACGGTAAAGGAGGCCATCACGCTACCGAAGACGACCGCTTGGCGGATCGCCTCGGGAGACCGATTCCCCGTCGCCGCCAGGAATCCCAGGAACCCGCCCGCGAACGTGTCGCCCGCTCCGGTCGGATCACGGACTTCTTCCAAAGGAAACGCCGGCGCTCCGAACACCTGCTTCTCGTTGAACATCAGGACCCCGTATTCTCCGCGCTTGACGATCAGATGCTTCGGCCCTCTCGCCAAAATGGTTTTGGCCACCCGAACCAGATTGGGATGATCGCCGAGTGCCCTGGCCTCGGCGTCGTTGATGATCAGCATGTCGACGTGCTCGAGAACCCGCCACAGCGCCTCGCGCTTGCCCGTGATCCAGAAATTCATGGTGTCGCAGGCGACCAGCGATGGTCGCTTCACCTGCCGCAGCACATCCAACTGAAGCTCCGGATCGATATTGCCGAGGAACAGCACGTCGGGCGTTCGATAGTGCGGGGGGATCTTCGGCCGGAAGGACTCGAAGACATTCAGCCGCGTGTCCAACGTGTGGGCCTCGTTGAGCTGATGGGTATATTCGCCTTTCCACCGAAAGGTCGCCCCCGGCCGCCGCTCCAGACCCGCCAGGTCGATTCCGCGGCTTTTGAGAAACTTCATATGGTGTTCCGGGAAGTCCTCCCCGACGACGGCGATCAGATCGACGCTGGTGAAGTAACTCGCGGCGGTGGCAAAGTAGGTTGCCGACCCTCCCAGCACCTCGGCCGCTTCGCCGAACGGCGTTCTGACCGTATCGAGCGCCACCGACCCGACAACTAGCAATTTGCCCATTTTATCTTCACCCTCGTTTCCACGACCTGTTTTCCGCAGTCCGCTTCACGCCTCACGCGTCACGTTCAGATACCGGCCGATCAAGAGGTCCAGACGCTTCCGTGTCTCTGTGGGGATCGTCCGCGGATCCGTCACGAGGGCGTCTCTCAGCGCCTGTCCGCACGCGCAACCGGTCTGCTCGATCCCGGTCGACTCTAGCGCCTTCCGCAGCAGGCGTTTCGCCAGCGCGACGTTGTTGCGCAAGGTCGCGAGAATAGCTTCAACCGTGACCGCCTCTTCGGTCTCGTGCCAGCAATCATAGTCCGTCACGAGAGCGACCGTCGCGTAGCACAGCTCGGCTTCCCGCGCCAGCTTGGCTTCCGGCATGTTGGTCATGCCGATCACGTCCACGCCCCACTTGCGGTACAGCAGGGACTCCGCACGGGATGAAAACTGCGGGCCCTCTATGCAGAGATACGTGCCGCCCTCATGAACGGCGGCGCCGGCTTCATGCGCCGCTTTGGACAAGGACCGGGCCAACGACCGGCACACAGGATCGCCGAAGGCGACGTGGGCGACGACTCCTCCTTCGAAGAAGGTGGACATGCGCCGTTTGGTCAGGTCGATGAATTGATCGGGCAGGACGACCTCGCCCGGCTTGATCGTCTCCTTCATGCTCCCGACTGCGCTGATCGAAATGACACGGTGCACGCCGAGCGACTTCAGCGCATAGATGTTGGCACGATAGTTGATTTCGCCGGGGTTGAAGCGATGACCGCGCCCGTGGCGGGAGAGGAAGGCCACCCGCACCCCGTCCAGCGTTCCGAGCACGACGGCATCCGACGGCCGCCCGAACGGAGTCCGCACGCTGGCTTTGCGAACCTGGCTCAGGCCGTCCATTTCATAGAGACCGCTCCCTCCGATAATTCCCACCGTCGCCCGGGCCTTGTTTGTCGCCGTCTTCATCCCGCCGTGACTCCCGCTGCAGCCATGCGGCCGCTTTGTTTGTTCCCCTGCGCTTCCCGACCCAACCCCGCGAGGAACCCTTCGATCATCGCCAGAACCTTGTCGGTGATCCGTTCCACCGATTCGTCCTCCGCGAGCGACAACCAGAGGATCCCGGGTTCCTTCCGGAACCAGGTGAGTTGCCGCTTGGCAAACCGCCTCGTGTCCCGCTTCAACAACCGAACGGCTTCCGTGTACTCGCAGTCCCCGGCGAGATAGGCGGCAATCTGCCGATAGCCAAGCCCCTTCATCGAGCCCAACCGTCGATCGCAGCCTCTCGCCAGCAGACCCCGAACTTCGTCGACCAACCCGCGGGCCAACTGCGAATCCACCCGCTCTTCGATCCGGCGGTACAAGGCTTTCCGCTCCCTCATGAGGCCGATCAGAAGCGCTGAAAACGGCGACTCGCCGAATACGTGGCGTTGATGCATCGAGGAGAGCGGTCGTCCCAGCAGATGATAGACCTCCAACGCCCGCATGACTTTGACTTGGTCATGCGGATGCAGCCGGGCGGCCGACTCCGGATCGACACGGGTCAGCTCACGATGCAGGGCCTCCGCCCCTGTTCGTCGCGCTTCCTCCTCAAGCTTGGCGCGGAAAGTCGGGTCGGCCTCCGGCCCCTCGCACAGCCCGCGAATCAGAGTGCGGACATAGAGCCCTGTCCCCCCCACCACCAGCGGCAGACGGCCTTCGCGATGCAGCCGGTCGATTTCCGGCAAGGCCGTTCGCCGGTATATCCCTGCATTGAACGCCTCATCGGGATCGACCAAGTCGATCAGACGGTGCGGCACGCCGTCCCGCTCTTCCAGAGTCGGCTTGTCCGTTCCGATATCCATTCCCCGATAGACCTGTCTGGAATCCGCCGCCAGGACTTCGGTCTGCAGGCGCTTGGCCAATCCGACGGCGACCCGGCTTTTGCCGACGGCGGTCGGGCCGACCACGACCACGACCGGCTTGAATCTGACGAATTCCTCGGTCCGGCTCATGGTTGAAACAGGGGACATACCTTCGACGCGCTCATGCCCGACCGAATATCTTCGACAGCTCCTCGGCCGGCAGGCGCAAGGCGACGCGGCGACCATGCGGGCAGGTCATGATGAGACCTTCTCGGACCCAGTCCTCGATCAACTGCTTCATTTCCGGCAGGGCCATCGCTCGCCCCGCTCGAACCGCTCCATGGCAAGCCAAGGACGCGATCACGGGGCGCATCTTCGCCTCCAGCGACGACAGCGATTCCCATTCAGACAGATCGTCGATCAAATCCTGAATCAGCGACGCCGCATCGAGGCGCCCTAAGAGCGCAGGAGCCGCCCGGACGATGAACGTTCCCGAGCCGAAGGGCTCGATCGCCAACCCCAGTTGCTCGAATTCGCTCAGGCGCTGTTCCAACAAAATCGCCTTGTCGGACGGCACTTCGATCGGCTCCGGGAGCAGCAGCGGCTGCGACTGAACGGCTCGGCTCTGCCAGGCCCGCCAGAGCCGTTCAAACAAGACCCGCTCGTGGGCCGTATGCTGATCGACCACCTGGAGTTCCGACCCCACCTGCGCCACGAGAAAGGTCCGATTGACCTGCCCGAGCGGGAGGACTTCAAGTCCTCCCGCCGTCTCGTAGGATCGGTCCGGTTCATGAACAAATGATGTCTGAAGGGTCTCTCCACCTAAGGCTTCCTTTACCATCGACTGTTCGATCGCTACAGCCGTACCCGGCCGTTGACCGGACCGGACGTCCGGCGGGCCCAACGCGGCCTGGGCCGGACTTGAGGCGGTCGATTCCCTCGATGCATGGACGCCGCCGCTTCTGCCGTCGAACCGGACACCCGCAACCTGAACGGAACGCAGCGTGGCGCCCAAGGCTTCGCGTACGGCCTGGCGGACGGCTTGGTGCACGGTCTCCTGATCGACGAAACGGATCTCCCGCTTGGTCGGATGGACATTGACATCCACCCGATTCGCATCCACGTCCAAAAACAGAACGAACACCGGATAACGGCCTTTCGCGAGAAAAGACGCATAGCCCTCGGTGATCGCGTGGAAGACCGCCGCGTTGCGGACCGGCCGACGATTGACGAACAGATCCTGCGGCGTCCTGGACGCGCGCGCGTGGACCGGCTGAATCGCGAAGCCTCCGATGCTGAGGCCGGGCCGTTGTCCGCTCACTTCGACCGCCCGGTCGAGAAAGAGGGCGCGGTGGATCTGCAGGACCCGATCGCGCACGGAAGAGACGGCCGGGAGATTGAGCACTTCGCGGCCGTTGTGGAGGAGACGGAAATGGACGGAGGGCCAGGCCAGGCCGGCTTGCTGAACCGTCTGGCTGATGCGGGCGAACTCGGTGGTCGATGACCTGAGAAACTTCTTCCGTGCCGGCGTGTTGAAGAACAGATCGGTGACCTCGACGCGTGTGCCCCGCGCCGCAGCGACGTCTTCGACGCCGGTCACCGAGCCCCCGACGACGGACACCTGCGTGCCAACCGGCTCGTCCCGACTGCTCGTCAGCAGCCGGACTTTCGAGACGGCGGCGATGCTGGGCAGGGCTTCACCGCGAAATCCCATCGTGCGCACGGACCAGAGGTCTCGATCCGAGCGCAGCTTGCTCGTGGCATGCCGCTCAAACGCCAGGGGCGCATCCACGCGGCTCATCCCCTCGCCGTCGTCGGTCACGCGGATCAGCCCCAATCCTCCATCTCTCACCTCGACCGTAATCGTGGAACTTCCGGCATCCAGACTGTTGTCGAGCAACTCTTTGACGACGGCCGCCGGACGCTCGATGACCTCACCGGCCGCGATGCGGCCGACGACCTCGACAGGCAGCACGCGGATTTTTCCGACGCCGCCGTCGGGACTCATCGATCACGCTCCAGGAGAGGTGGAAGGGACAAAACAGGCGAACGGAAACTGTCGCGGCAGGCCTGCGGTCATCGGATCTCGGCCAACTTGGCCTTGGCCAGCTTCGCTTCGTCGGAGGAAGAGAACTCTTCGATCACCCGCTTCAGGAACTTCCGGGATTTGGCGATATCGCCGGTCTCGGCGGCCGACAACCCCAACTTGAACAAAGCCGACGGCACTTTCTCGTTCCCGGGATATTCGTTCACGACGTGCTCGAACGATTGGATCGCCCGCACGTAGTCTTTCATGTTGTAGTACGATTCCCCGAGCCAGTAATACGCGTTGGGGGTCAGCGAAGTGGCGGGAAAATCTTTGATGAACCGCTGGAATCCCGTCACGGCCAACTCATACCGGCCGTTCAGGTAATCGTTATACGCCAGATTGAAGGCCGAGGTCGGCGTGATCGCCGGCATGCCGGGCAGCGCCGGAGAGAGATCCGGCACTGCCGGCGATTTCGCCGGCTTGGACTGACGGGAGGATTCCGCCATCGCGGCATCCGCTTTCGAAGCGGCCGCCTGACTGATCTGCCCCTCTTCCAACTTGGCCAAGCGACCTTCCAGTTTCTGGAGTCGGGCGGCGACGTCTTCGAGCCGCTGTTTCAACCCGTCGGCGTCTCTGCCCTTTTCCAAAGACTCCAGCCGCCGTTGCATCGCTTCCTGCCGCTTCAGCTCCTGCTCCTGCGTTTTGGCAACGGTGCGCAGCTCTTCCCGCAGGTCGACGAAATCCGCGTGCTTGGCGCAACCGGAGGCCGCCAACGACGCTGCCAGCAATCCGGAGAACATCTTCGCGCGACGGGACATGCGGGGCGCCTTTCGGATTAACGCGAATCCTTCAGCTGGTTGAGTTTGTCGAGCGCCTTTCCGGCTTCTGGTGTCCGAGGGTACAGCTCGATGACCTGTCTCAAGGTCGTAGACGCGCGCTTCCGATCCTTCAGGGCCAGGTAGGCATAGCCTTTTTTGAGGAGCGCGGCCGGCACCTTTTCACTGTTCGGATAATCCAATTGTACATGATCGTACGCCTCGATCGCTCGCTTGAAGTCCTTCTTGCCGTAATAGGTCTCCCCCAGCCAGAACCGCGCGTTCGGCGCAAGCTCCGAATTGGGATACTCGGCCAGAAAGGCGGCGAACCCCTGGCGGGCTCCTTCCAAGTCGCCCGCCTTGAACTTGTTGAGCACGCGTTCGTACACTTCGCGCGGATTGATGTCCGCGGCGTCGGATTCGGCCCTGGAGGCCGCTTCGACAGAACCGGCGGCATCCCCCTGCGCTGACTGCGAAGCCGCCGCTCCCGGCTCTTCAGCGGCGGCCTTGGGTTGCTCGACCATTTGGTTGAGCGTCGAGCGTTGAGCCGGCCGTTGGCTCGGTTGTCGCTGCGGCGGACCGGGCTGGGAGCGAACCTGCGCAACCTCTCCTACCGCTCTGGAGATATCGTCCAGGCGGCGATCCTGTTCGTCCAAACGCGCGGCGAACTTCTCGCCCGCGGTCTCAAGAGCCTTGGCCACGGACGAGACGCTCCTGTTGACCTCGTTGAGATGGCCGGTCATGACCCGGTTCACCTCGTTGATGTGATTGGTCGCGGCCTTGGTGTCCGCTTCGACTTTGGCGGCCAGGGCGTCGGTTCGCTTTGAAAGCGCAGCGGTCTGCTGCTCAAAAGAAGCCGACAGTTGTTTGACGGCTTGCTCCTGCTGCTTCATTTCCTCGCCCAACTTGATCAAGCCCTGCTTAAAGTCGCTCAGCGCATGAGTGAACTTCGCCGCCTGCTCGTTCGACGTCTTGCTTTGCGCGTCCAGTTGCTGGGCCAACGCGGCGGACCTGGCGTCGGCGGCGGCGATCGACTTTTGATGCTCATCAAGCCGCGCGTCGATCGCCTTGGTCAGCGCGCTGACCGTCTTGTGCACGGCGTCCAGACGGGCCGCCACTTCATCCAGACGGGCCGACGTCCTGGCAGATTCCGATCCCAACTCCTGTTTCAGGGCCGCGGTGTGATCGCGCAGGTCTTTCTCGAACTTGCTCTCCAAAGAAGCCAGTTTGGCCTTCTGCTCATGTTCCTGCTTGTGCACAAATTGCTCCAGCCTGACCAGCTTGTCTTCCTGAGACCTGACCAACTGCATGGCCTGGTGCGCCGTCACCTGGATGTCTCCTCGGAGGCTGGGCAATTGCTCCTCCTTCACGCTCCTGATCTCTTCAGCCAGGCGCGCACGTGTTTCTCCCACCATCCGATCGATTTCCTCTTTGGCCTTCTGGATCTTGAGCTGCAACTCCTGATGACTTTTCTGCAGCTCCCTGTTGGTTTGTCTCAAATCCGCCTGCTGGGCCAGGCAACCGGACAGGACCAGGCCCCCCAACAAGCCGAAGATCGGAAGACCATAACCGTACGGACTGACCTTGCTTGCCTTCGGTTTACTCATCGGAGCTCCGTCGTTGCCGCGCATCGAATCTTCGGTCACCTCGTCGCTCTGCGACGTCACTTTGTTCGAAGCACGAGGTGGCCTCGCCGGTTCTGCTGGTAACAAGACTCCGTATGCTCCTTGCAGAACGGCCGCTCCTTTCCGTAGGACACGACCGCCAGCCGATTGGCGCTCACGCCAAGCTCGACCAGATAATTCCGTACGGCCTTGGCGCGCTTCTCACCCAACACCAAATTGTACGCCAACGTGCCGCGCTCATCGCAATGCCCTTCGATCTTGATCAGCGAACCGGGGTTCGCTTTGATCCATTCCGCATCATGGGCCAAGGCCATCCGTCCCTCTTCCGTGATCGTCCAACTGTCGAATGCGAAGAACACGTCCCGCAGCCCGGCCGCAGCGGCTGCGGCTTGCTCACGGCGCATCTCCTCGACCTGCCTGGAGGCGCTGTCCGAAGGCTGGACCTTCGCCATCATGGTCCCGCCTCCGACCCGCTCCTCAGTGGCGCCTTTGCCTGGCCCGACCGGCTCCAAGCCCCTGAGGCCTCCGCCTTCGGACCCGGCGCTTGACGCATCGGTTCCGCGGCCCGCGACGGTCAGATCGGGGAAACTGGAGCTCGCCCCTGCGCCTTGCCCGGAATCACCGGCTCCTCCCGACATGCCCAGAGATCCCTCGCTCAAGCTTTCGCCCGGCGCACCGGCTCCGCTCCGGGACTTTGCCATTCTCTCCTCCGAGGACTTCGAACCCGAGCCGGCCTGCACGGATTTCTTGGAGCAACCGGCCCCGGTCATCAATATCAGCCCGACTATGACTACAAGGCAGGTTGTTAAGGATCGTGCATTCATGGGTTGCTCTCCTCTTGTGTTTAATGGATCGCTCGACCTCGCTCATCAAGGCTTCTCACGGCAGTTCGATTAAAGAGCCGGCGACCATGCGGGCGAACTGTAATGGGTCCCCCCGTACGTCAACCGTTCCAAATCTTTTCCGTCGGCATTGATCATATAGATATGGCTTTTCCCGTCGGCCGTCGAGCTGAACACCAAGTGCCGGCCGTCCGGAGACCACGCCGGCGAGTCGTCCACACCGGGGCCGGTCGTGATCTGGACACGCTTCTGCCCGTCCGGACTGATGAGACACAGCTTATATTCTCTTCGAGGAGTCCGGCAGACGTGCGCGATCCAGTTTCCTCGAGGAGACCAGGCAGGTGCGGCGTTGTAGTCGCCTTCATAGGTCAGTCGTCGGACATTCGACCCGTCCGCGCTCATCAAGTAGATTTGAGGCCCGCCGCCCCGATCGGAGGTGAAGGCGATCTCCCGTCCGGAAGGCGACCAGGACGGCGAGAGGTCTCCGGCTGGATTGACGGTGAGCCGCTGCAGCACTTTCGTCCTGGTGTCGAGCCGGTAAATTTCCGCATTGCCGTCCTGGCTCGTCGTGAACGCCAGATAATTGCCGTCCGGAGAAAGCGCCGGCGTAATGTTCAATCCCCCCAGCGATACGAGCGTCCACCGTTTCCCCGTGGCCAGTTCGATCAGATCGATGTCCTGGGTATTTCGGCTCCGGTACGCCGTGAACACCAGAAACCGCCGATCGGGCGACCATCGCGGCATCAGATTCAGAAAGCCGTCGGCCGTGATCTGCCGAGGCTCGTATCCGTCGTAATCCATGACGAACAGCTCGCGCGCATTGCCGATTTCCGAGACGAACGCGATTTTTGTCCTCGCGATGCCCGGCTCCCCCGTATAGCGGTAGACCAGCTCGTCCGCAAATCGGTGCGCCATCAGCCTGACGACGGAGGTCGAGCCGACGTACCGCTTCCCTCCCACGACCTCGTCGCTGCCGCCGTCATAGACATAGCCATCCACGACGACGTCGGCTTCTTTGCCATTTTCTTTGAGCCCCGCCCTCCCCCACACCAGGACGGCGACGCCGTTGTCCGTCGCCTGCTTGAAGACGGCCTTTTCGGCGTTTCCGACATCCCGCACTTTGATGCCGAGGCTGGGCAAATCGACCAAGGTGAACACCAGCGAGCGTCGAAGATCGGCCTTGAGCACCTCCTCCACCCGCCCGCCGAGCCACTCGGGCCCGCTGCCGTTCTTGAAGCCCAACACCCCGATGGGAATTTTCTCGAAGTCCGGACGGGTCGCCTCGAGAAAGACGTCCGTTGCCTTGGACTCCAGAATTCCCACCAACCCCGCCCCGAGGACGAGGGCCATGATCAAAACGCTCAGACCTTTCATGAGAGTCAACCGACCTGCTCTCCGACCGTAAAACTGAAGTGGGCGTCCAGATACGACTCCGTCATCTCCGGGGGAAACGCGGGGAGCGGGTTGGCGCTCAAGACCGCGCGTTTTCCCGCCAGATCGTAATAGTCGTTTCCGGACGACTGCTCGATGATCACATTGCTGACCGACCCGCTGCGGTGCAGCCTAAACTTTACCACGACGGTAAGCGCCTTCTCCGGGACATCGACCGGCGGAGCCGTCCAGAGGCTGCTGATCTTCTGCTGCACCCTGGCGAGGTAGCGATTGGACCCGGGCCCTGTCGAAGAGACCTTCATGGACGTTTCGGGGCTCCGGACGGTCGGCACCTTGGCCACAGCCGCCGGGGCCTGCTTGACTGCCGGTTCCGGCATCGGTTTGGCCTCTTGCGGCGGCTCGACCGGCTTGACGGAACGCGGTATGGACCGGAGCTTCTTGATCTCTTCCTCCAACTCTTGGTCGAACTGTTCGGCCAACGACGGCTGGCGCGGTTGCACCTGCGCCGTCTTGACCGGCTCCTTGGGAGCCGCCGGCGTCATGGGCGTCACGTCGGGAACTCTTAACTTGCCCAAGAGCGTATCGATGTCGCTGTTGACTTTTTCGGGAGCGCGGTCGGGCCGCGGCACATCCACCCGCTGCGATGGAGTCACGGGTTTGGCCGGGCTCAGTTCGCCGAATTTCGGCGCATCGGGCGGCAACTCGATGCCCTTCAAGACGTCACGCATCACGTCCCCCGACGACCGTCGGGCGCCGGGCGCGTCGCTTCGCACCGGCGGAGGCAGGACCGGCGCCGGCGCGACCGGCTTGGCTGCCGCAGCCGGGACCGGCGGCGCGGACTTGACCGGAGGCGGCGGAACAGTCGGCTGGACAACCTTGTGAGGCTTCATCGCATCGGCTTGCCGCGCAGGAGGAATCTCAGTCGGCCGGGCGGGGGCCGGCATCGTCACCAGCGAGACCTGCACCGACGCCAGCGGACGTTCACCGTGTTGCATGAATCGCATCCCCGAAGCCGCGAGCAGTACGCACACGTGCAACGCCAGCGAGGCGATCACGGTCCATTTCAACCGCACGCCCAACGCATCGCGCTGGTCCGCGCTGAGCGCAAGGGGCAGCAGATGGGGGAGCGCATGCGTCGCCATAAGAGCCGTGAGTCAGAGCGTCCTTTTCAGAGCGTCCTTTTAGGACGATTCGCTGGCGTGACCTGCTGTTCCATCACTCGTTCTCCGACGACGGGATCGGTCACCATGCCGAGTTTTTCGATCCCCGCCCGCTTCACGCCGTCCATCACCTGCACGACGATCCCGTACGGCACCTCGCGATCGGCCCGCAAGTACACCGACACCTCCGAGTTCTGTTCCTTCAGCGACTTGAGACGGCGTTCAAGCTGCGCGACGCTCACCGCGTCCTTATCGAGATAGAGTCGTTGATCCTTCTCGATCGTCAAGACGACGCGCATCTCCGGCTTGATCGTGTTGGTCGCGGAGGCCGGGAGTTTGATGTCGATGCCGCGATACAGCATGGGGGCCGTCACCATAAAAATCACCAACAGGACCAGAACGACGTCGACCAGCGGAATGACATTGATTTCGGCGAGGAAGCGCCGATGCCTGGTCTCAAAGATCGTCATCGGACCCCCAAGCCGGCCTGTCTCCTCTGGGTCTGGACCGAGTTCAGCAGATCGACGCTGAACGTTTCCAGGCGGAACGCCGTCCGGCGAATGCGCGTCAAGTAATAATTATACGCAATCACCGCGGGAATAGCCGTGAACAGTCCGGCCGCCGTGGCGATCAGCGCCTCCGCCACTCCCGGCGCCACAGCCGCGATGCTGGCCGTTCCCTGGAGCCCGATCTCCCTGAACGAATCAATAATCCCCAAGACAGTGCCGAGCAAGCCGATAAACGGAGTAATGTTTCCCGTGGTGGCCAAGAACGGCAAGTACGCCTCTAATTGAGCGATCTGATTCTGCACGATATATGCCACAGTCCGCTCGATATATTGTCGATCCAAGCTGCCAGGATCATCCCCGCCCTCCTGGCTACGCAGGTGAGAAAGTCGGCCGCCTGATTCCTCTGCTTGTCCGGTGTCCAGCCGATCCATTAACCCCATGAAAACACTGGCGCTTGGGCTTCCGATCGCCCGGCGCGCTTGCCGCCGCAGTTCATCGGAATCCTTGCTCTTCGCGAAGGCGGTCAGGAAGCGTTGGTCTTCTCGATCAATTGTGCGGAAAACGCGCCACTTGTACAGAATCACGGCCCAGGAAATAACGGAGAAGAGAAAAAGCAGGAGCAGAATAACCTTTGAGACAAGTCCGAGAGAACCGATAAGCCCCGTCAGGCCCGATTGAAACATCATTACTCTAGAGCTTCTCCTCCTCTGTCAAGAAATGAACAGCCCACCTAAACGAATCCGATCGTAGGGGAAAGAGGGCGGGGCCGACGGGATTTGAGCCCGCTCTGTCGCCAGCTCGACCCTGAAGGGCGTCTCGCCGGCTCCTACCGAGGGGGCCAGCCCCCTCGTACGCTCCCCACGAAGGGGACCGATCCCCTTCGGAACCCTCCGTCGCGGATTCACATCCACTCGACAGAGGGCTGAGACTGAGATATGTGGCGGGGCCGACGGGATTTGAACCCGCGACCTCCAGATTGACAATCTGGCGTCCTAAACCAAGCTGAACGACGGCCCCGCGCAGATCAGAGGTAGAGAAGAAACTGGACGTCCTCACAATTCGACCGGCTCCCGGTAGAGGTCTGGAGTGGTCGATGCTTACTGTTCCTGTGAGTTCCTGCTGCGCTTAAGTCTTCAGGCTCTGCCCCCACCGCTGAGGCCCTCTGTCCGCCGACCTGGTAGGCGGAACAGGGATTGAACCTGTGACCTCTGCCTTGTAAGGGCAGCGCTCTCCCGACTGAGCTATCCGCCTAATTTCCTTGATAGCCCGAATGGTTGCGGATGCTATCAAGTCCGGCATACCTTGTCAACCGAATCTCGCACCTTTCTTGCACAACCGCCTTCGTGTCGGATCACCCCTGCATGTTCCATCTCGTTCAAGCCGTCGGGCCCGGCATGCGGCGGCGCTGCTTGCGCGGGAAAAACTGTGCATGCAGTCGCTTCAATCGTTCGCGTTCGACGTGCGTGTAGATCTGCGTCGTCGCAATGTTCGCATGACCCAACATCGCCTGGACCGAGCGGAGATCGGCGCCGCGGTCCAACAGATGCGTGGCGAACGAGTGACGCAACATATGCGGCGAAATCGTTTTGGGGATGCCTGCGGCGGCGGCGCGGAGGCGCAACAATTTCCAAAACCCTTGCCGGGTCAGCGGCCGTCCTCGACGCGTGATGAAGACATAGGCCGATTCCCGGTTCTTGAGCAACTCGGCTCGCCCGCTCCGCAAATAGCGCATGATCTTGCGCTTCGCGATTTCTCCCATCGGCACCAGCCGTTGTTTGGAACCCTTCCCCGTCGCCAGCACGTAACCCGAATCCAGGTTGAGGTCGGTCATCCGGAGGCCGACCAATTCCGAAACCCGCACGCCCGTCGCGTACAATAATTCAATCATCGCGGCGTCACGCACATCTTCCGGTCCGGACTTGCCCGCCCATTCCAGCAAGGCGGTCACTTCGTGTTGTGTCAGCACGGCCGGCAGGCGCGTCCCCCGGTGCGGACTGTTCAGCCCGACCATCGGATTTTCCCGCACCAACCGTTCTCGCACGAGAAACCGAAAAAACCCTCGAAGCGCCGACAAGCAACGAGCCGTCGAGGCCGGAGCCAGCCGCAGCCGCTTCAGATGAATGAGAAACTCCGCTATCGTGTGTCGCGTGACGTCGGCCGGGCTCCGGATCTTCTGACCGAGCAGAAAGGATGCAAACTTCTCCAGGTCGCGTCGGTAGGCCTCCAGCGTCAGCGTCGAGAGTCCGCCTTCAACCCGGAGATAGCTCCAATACCGCTCGATCAAGCCGGCCATCACCGCATGCGGTCGAGCCTCGACGCATGCCGGCGGATTCCCATCTCGATCCATTCTGCTCATCTCGCCCGGCGAAGTCCGCGTGTCATGCGGTTTGACGGCGACTATAGCCAAGCCCCGAACGGAACACAATGCCGCCGAGGACTTGACCTTGACACCCCTCCGAGCCTTTCCTATAGTAGCTGTGTCGCGGCGTGAGCGTCCGCTATGATGATTATCGAAGGCGATGTCCAATCCGCTTTTCTTTCGCCCCCTCGCCGGTTCGACGTTCGTTTCTCCGTTCGTCGTCCTGTTGTTATCGTTCGCCCTTGCCGACGCCTCCACGACTTTCGGCGCGACGGAGCCTTCGCCCCGCCCGACCCGCGCTGAACGGGGCAAATCCCCGGGAAACCAGTCCATCCCCGTCGTCTTGGACCAAGCCAAACGGCTGATCGAAACTCAACGGGCCGACGCGGCGGTGCCTCTGCTCAAGAGCTTCATCGGCGCTTCTCCGAAACCCGAACACTTGGATGACGCGTATCTCCTGCTCGGCGCCGCGTTGTATCACACGAAGGAGTACGGCGAGGCGATCAGGTATTTGAACCAGCTTCTCGGCGAGCTTCCGACGTCCGATCTGGCCGATCGTGCGCGCCTGATGCTGGCGCGCTCTCAGGCGGCCTTGGGCAATCTCGATCTCGCGTTGCCCGTGTTGGCCGAAATCCGGAGTCTCTCATCCGATCTCGAGACGAAACGCGAAGCGCTCCGGCTGACGGGCGAGCTACAGCTTCAAAAAAAGGATCATCTGCGCGCCGTTCAAGCCTGGCTGGATGAAATCGAACTGAGCCCGGAAGAGCAGGCGGCTGAAATAAAGAACCGTATCCAGGAATTGGTCAGGGAGCAGCTCGACCGAAAAACCCTCATTCGCCTGCGCGACGCCTACCCGAAGTCGTTTCCCGGCGACATCGCGTTGATCCGGCTCATCGAACTGCAAACAGCCAAGGGCGAGGACCATCTGGCCGAACGGAACATCCGGCTCTTCGTGCGACGTTTTCCCAACCATGAGTTTGCGGCCAAGGCGTCAGACCTGCTCGCCTCATTCAAGGCCAAGCTCAAGTCGTATCAGCACGTGATCGCCGCGGTGCTCCCGCTCTCCGGCAAACTCGCGCCGTTCGGCGCCGAAGTCCTCAACGGGATTCAACTGGCGCTGGAGAAAGGCAAGGACAGTTTAGGGCTCGCCTCGGTCGGACTGATCGTCAAGGACAGCGAAGCCGATCGCGCGACGTTTCTCAACGACCTCACTGATCTGTTGTTCGAAGACCGGCCGTTGGCCGTCATCGGGCCGCTGCTCTCGAAGAATCTTCCGGTGATGGCGGAGTTGGCCGAGCGGACCAAAATCCCGGTCATCACGCCGGCCGCCACCTTTCCGAACGTCCGCCGCTTGGGCGCCTATGTCTTCAGCACGGCGCTCACCTATCCGCTCCAAGCGAAGCGCATCGCGGACTATGCGACCGGAGAGCCGGGGTACCGTCGGTTCTGCATCCTCCATCCGGACACGGTCTACGGCCGCGAACTGGCCCGGCTGTTTGCACAGGAGGTGCGCCGACATAACGGAGAGATTGTCGCGGTCGAATCCTACAAAGAAGGCGAAACGGACTTCGGCCCCCAGATCAAACGACTCCAAGCGGAAGACCTGAAGAAGTACGGGATCGCCGTTCCGGTGGAAAACGGCAAGACAATGAAGGGCGCCAAGCGCGTCATCTATACGCCGGGATTCGACGCGGTGTTTGTCCCCGGCCGTTCCATCGAGGTGGCGCTGATCGCAGCGCAGCTTGTGTTCCACGACATCAAAGTTCCGCTGCTGGGCGCGAACGGCTGGAACTCGCCCGACTTCCCCCGCCTGGCCGACCGTACCATCGACGGCGGCGTCTTTGTCGACGGATTCTTTATTGACAGTCCTCTCGCAAACGTGCAGGATTTCGTCGAACGCTATCAGCGGCGGTTTCAGACCAGTCCCACGCTGTTCGCAGCTCAGGCCTACGAAGCCGCGCGCCTCGTGCTGGAGGCCATTCGGAAAGGGGCGGCATCGGGCGAAGCCGTGCGGGACTATCTGGCGTTGCAGCAGGATCTGCCGACGTTGGCCGGGCCGGCCGGTTTCGACGCCGGAGGTACGCTCAACCGTCGCGTGTTCGTGATCCAAGTGAAACAGGGCAGATTCGTGCAGGTGGAATAAACTCGATCGGACGGAAGCGCGGCTCCATGAACTCGCTCACCCAGATTCTTCATACCCTCTCCTACATGGCTCTTCCGCTGATGTTGGCCATGGTGCTCCATGAGTACGCGCACGGCTGGGTCGCCAATCACTATGGCGATCCCACCGCCAAGCTGGCAGGACGGCTGACGATCAATCCGCTCGCGCATATCGACCCGTTCGGCACAGTGATTCTGCCGCTGATCTGTCTCCTTATGCCCGGTGGGCTTTTTCTGGGCTGGGCGAAACCTGTCCCGATCGATCCCAGACGACTCGACAACCCGCGTCGCGACATGGCGCTGGTGGCGGCGGCCGGACCGGGGATGAACCTCGCACTGGCGATCGCCAGCGCTGTCTTGCTGAGCGTCTTGATCTTGATCGATCCGACGCTCATGGCGTCCTGGCCGCCGCAGCCGGGCCAAGAACCGCGACGCGACTGGCTCGGCATGTTGCTGTTGCCGATCGCGGCGATGGCGCTGTACTCGGTGTTCATCAACATCCTGTTGATGGTCTTCAATCTCATCCCGATTCCTCCGCTCGACGGCGGGCGCGTCCTGACGAGCCTCCTGCCCGCTCGTCCTGCGTTGGCTCTGGCCAGGCTGGAGCCCTATGGCATGCTAATCATCGTTGCGCTGATCGCATTCGACCCGCAGATTCACGTCATTCGAACGATCACCGGCACACTGGTCAACGTGATGGCCGGAACACTGCTCACCACCGTTCTGAGTGGAGCATGACCACACAGCGAAAGCGCGTCCTGAGCGGCATGCAGCCCAGCGGCCTGCTGCATTTGGGGAACCTGCTGGGCGCCCTCGACAACTGGAAAGCGCTGCAAGAGCAGTATGACTGCTACTTTTTCGTCGCCGACTGGCACGCGCTGTCCACCAATTACGCCGACACCAGCCGGATCCGGGAATTCGTGCGCGAACTCCTGATCGACTGGCTGGCGGCCGGCATCGATCCGAAACGATCCACGGTCTTCATCCAGTCCCGCGTGTCGGAGCATGCGATCCTGCACCTGCTGTTCTCGATGATCATCCCGATCTCCTGGCTGGAACGAAACCCCACCTACAAGGAAAAACAGGAAGAGATCAAAGAGCGCGACCTCAGCACCTACGGCTTCCTCGGGTATCCCGTGCTTCAGGCGGCGGATATCCTCCTGTACAAACCCGACTACGTCCCGGTCGGAAAGGACCAGTTGCCCCATCTGGAGCTTACTCGCGAATTGGCGCGACGGTTCAACAGTCTCTACAAGCCGGTCTTCCCCGAACCGATGGAACATCTCACCCGGTTCCCGAAGGTCCTCGGCACCGACGGCCGTAAAATGAGCAAGAGCTACGGGAACACGATCAACCTGTCGGATCCCGAGCCGACGGTCCGGCAGAAACTCAAGACGATGGTCACGGATCCGGCGAGGGTCCGCCGCAACGATCCCGGCAACCCCGACGTTTGCCCGGTCTTCGATTTCCACAAAATTTTCTCGCCTCAGCCCGTCATCGACCGGGTCAACCGCGAATGCCGCACCGCGGCGATCGGCTGCATCGACTGCAAGAAACTGGTGGCGGATCGGATCGTGGAGCGCATGGCGCCCATCTGGGAAGCGCGCGGCAAGTTGACGAAACACCCGAGCGAGCTCGACGACATCGTCCAGGACGGCAGCCGGCGCGCAGCGGCCGTCGCGCATCAGACGCTGGAAGAAGTCAAGGAGGCGATGAAGATATGAGGAGAGTTTCGCTGCGTCCGCCCCTTCACGCGCTGGCCGGGATCATGCTCGCCCTGTCAAGTTGCGCCACGAGCATCAATTCCGACCGTCAGTCCGTGACGATTTTCACCGATCCGCCGGAAGCCAACGTCGTCATCGACGACTATCTGCGCGTCATCGCGCCGGGCACGGTGTCGTTGAACCGGAAATCCGACCATGTCGCGATCGTGGAGAAAGACGGGTACGAACCGGCGACCATCAAAATCGAGCGCGGGATGTCCTGGTGGGTGATGGGCAATGTGGTCTGCCTCATCTTCATCGTCAACTGCATCCAGAAAGACCGCCGCGACGGCGGCTACTACGCCTTCGACGACGAGATCCGCGTCACCTTGGCGAAGCAGGCGTCGGGCGACTCTCTCCCGCCTCAATCTCCTTGACTCGGCGTCCGCAGTCGTTCGACCGCGTTTCACGGGAGGTCCATCATGCACGAATCGGGCGCACGCGGATGGTGGACGTGCTTCTTTTCACTGCTTTCCCTCTTCTGGATCGGGAGTCCGGCCGCGGCGGAGCCGCCATGCGACCGCTATCCCACCAACAAACAGGTGCGGTGCGCGGCGATCTGGAAAGAGTTGAACGAGCAGGGCGAGGCCGAAGTCGCGCGGTTCGGGTTGGCGCAGCAGAAACGCCGGGAAGAAGGCAAAATCACCGCGGAGCAACACCTGCAGGAAAACATCGCCTTCATCAAGCAAGCGACCGAAAAGCGCCTCAAGCTGCTTGATGAGCGGATGGCGAAAGAGTAAGCGTTACAACGTCTGCGCCTTGCTCTCGGGGGTCAGCACCTTGCCCGCCGAATCCAACAATTCCCGGCTGACGATGATCGGCGCCTTGAAGTGAATGGCCAGCGCGATGGAGTCGGAGGATCGGCTGTCGAACACCTTCACCTGGTCTTTGAACGCCACCGTCAGCGCGCCGTAATAGGTACCGCCTTTCAACGTAATCACGGTCTGCGTCACCTTTCCGCCGAAGGCTTCGAGAATCGAATGCATCAGGTCGTGCGACATGGGCCGCGGCATCTTCTCGCCCGTGAGCGCGCCGTAGATGGAGCTGGCGACCGTCATGTCCACGAAGATGGGAATGGTCTTGCCCTCGGCCTTGAGGAGAACCACCGGCCCATGATCCGAAAGCCGGACCTGCACGTCCGAGATCGTCACCTGCGAAGAAGACGGAGGACTTGGCGGCTCGGTTTGCGCGCGGGAGACCGACCCCGGCAAACCGGCTACGACGATGAAGACCAGCCACACCTGCATCGACCGACCGAGATGTTTCATGGTTCCCTCCTTCGGCTGAAGCGCCGAAAGGCTCCTGCTTACGCCCGGACAAACGGGTTGGATTCCCGTTCCAGGCCGATCTCCGTGTCCGGTCCATGACCGGTGATCACACGCGTCGTTTCGTCCAACGTATAGAGGCGCTCGCGGATGGACCGCTCGATCGCGTCGAAATCCCCGCCCCACAGGTCCGTCCGCCCGATCCCTCCCCGAAACAGCGTATCGCCGGCGAGCAGCAGCTTCTCCGCCGGAAAGTGAAAGCTCATCGACCCGGGCGTGTGGCCGGGCGTATGCAGCGCCAGGCCTTCGAGCCCGCCTACGATGATCTTTTCTTCGTCCTGTAACCAGTAGTCCGGAGGCGGCACCGGCACGTAGGGCACGCCGAATACGCGGCACTGGACGTCGAGCATCCGCCAGAGATCCCGATCGTCGGGATGCAGACACAGCGCCGCCCCGGTGGCTTTCTTGATCTCGCCTGATGCGAGGAAATGGTCAAAATGGGCGTGCGTGTGGAGGACGCTCACGACGGTCAATCCCAGATCCTGCACCTCTCGGAGGATCCGCTCGGGCGCGCCTCCCGGATCGACCACGATCGCCCGTTTGGTGACGGGGTCCCCGATGATGGAACAGTTACAGCCCAACGGAGGAACGGAGAAGGTCTTGCGGATCATCCCGGTCATCGTTCAGCGACCATCCCTCGCCTTGTTTCACCCGCTCACGTCACCAGTTCCTTATCCCGCTTGATGCTATCGCTCATCCGTGTCGAATCTCAAGTCAGCGTTCTCCCTGAGGCGGCCCGTCGACCTGCGCCACCCACAGCACCTCGGTGTCGACGATCTCCCATGTGCCGGCCGGTTTGTGCAGCCAGAAGAGAAAGCCCGCGCCTGTGCCGTCGGGACGGGTGTTGGCCACATAGACGAGGGCCTGATCCTTGCGCGACGTGAACGCCACACGCGAGAACGCCAGCCGGTCGATCACCGGGAGAGGCCCCTCCTGCACCAGGTCCCTGCGCGGAAACGCCACGGGGATCGGCGCGAGCGAGACTTCCGGTTGCTCGGCTCCGTCACCGGACACGAACCGGTAACGCACGCCGAAGTCGAACCGTGACTCCAGCCTGAACGGACGGCTGTTCTTCATCACGAAATCTTTCATCAGCTCCGCAGGGAGCCGCCCTTCAAAGTACGCATTCTGCTCGAGCGACGCGCGGGGCGTCGGCTTGTCCTGTTCCGGATACAGCGTCGTGGCCGTCAACCGCTCGATGACCACGAGTTGCGTCGCGGAGGTCACGAACTTGGACCGCACGACGACATCGTAGATCGAATAGTCCTCGGCGGGAACCGAGTCGGGCGGCTCCGCCTGCCGGTCGGAAGCGGTCCCCAGCGCGGGCGCGATCATCCACGCCCAACCGGCCAGCATGAACGGAGCCAGCGTTCTTGCCCGCATGCCGGGAGCATAACGTGCGCGCCACAGGCAGTCAAACCAACGCGCTTGCGGGCGAACGGGCGGGCCAACGGGATAGACAAGCGACGCTGAAGCATGGATAATCGGGTCAGCATGTCGCAAAGGAGCGTTCTCATCGAGCCGTCCCGGCGATCGTCCCGTTCGCTCCCCGCAGCGCTCTTGCTTATCACCGGCGCCTGGATCGCTGGCTGCAAGCCGGACGACTCTCCGCTCAGGATCGAGAACGACAACCTCCGTAAGCAGGTGGCGAAGCAGGAGTCGGTGGTCGTCTCGCTGCAGGACGGCAACAAGGTGATGCAGCAGCAGATCGACCTCCTCAATCGAGAACTGCGCGATGCCAAGAAAGAGGCGGAACGAGCCGAAGCCGAGGTGAAGGCTCTGACGGCCAAGCTGGAGGCCCAGGCGGCGGAAGCGAGGAAGCTCGCCGCGCAGGTGCAGCGCACCGCCGCGACCAACGCCCAGGTGTCGCAAAATCTCCGCGTGGACGAGAAAGGCGCCCAGGTGGAGGAGCTGCCGCGCCCGCTGGCGGCGGTCAGCAAGGCCGCCGAGGAGGCCCTGGCGCGCAACGGCTATACGGTCAAGGTGAGCGTGAAGACCGACCAGAAGGCCGTTTACGTGACGGAGCGAAAGGTGTCGGCGCCGGCGTCATTGGAAGTCTCCGGATTTCGGAACCAGTATCTCGTCTCGCTGCAAGCCCTCCCCTCCAACGTCACCCGCCTGAGCGTGAAAGCGGAGTTCGAAAAACTGGCGCAGGGCGGACGGGCGTTGGCCGTCAGCCCCGAGGAAACCGCGGAGATCGAGCGGCGGCTGATCGCGGAAATTTCCAAAGCCGTCTCGTCGCCGAACAAGTTGTGAGTATCCTCCCTCCTTCTGAGCGTCACCGGCCGGCCGAGTATCGGGTTGTTTCCCTCCTGCTCGTGACCGCCGCCCTGCTGCCGTCCTTGGTGCGCGCCGCGGGGCCGGACATGAAGACTGCCCTGCCCGCACACCTCGCTGCGATCGCCGCATTGGCTCAGCTCTCTCCGACGGTGGCCGTCCCGGAAGGCTGGTTCCTCATGGGGACGAATCGAAAGGACGACGACCCCTACGGGCTGGAAACCCAGTTCGACGACACCGAGCTGCCGCAGCGGCGCATCTGGCTGGACGCCTATGAGATAGACCGCGATGAAGTCAGCCTGGCCGAATATCTCGCGTACCTTCGGTCACAGCGCCGGTCTATCCCCGACGAGCTGCAACGGCTCATCTGGCACGTGATCACGGTCCACGCGATGCCCGATTATGTCTTGGCCCGCTGGCCCGCGATGTATGTCACCTGGGCGGAGGCCGACGATTTCTGCCGCAAGCGGGGAAAGCGTCTCCCGACCGAAGCAGAATGGGAAAAGGCCGCCCGCGGCAGCGAGGGCAACCTGTTCCCCTGGGGCCCCAAGACGCCCGAGCCGGGACTGGCCGTATTCGGGCAGTATCACGTGCATGAGATCCCGCTTGTCGCGGCGGTGGACAGCGGAGAAGAAGGACAGAGCCCCTACGGGCTCCGCCACATGGCAGGCAATGTGGCTGAGTGGGTCCAGGATTGGTTCGGATTCGACTACTATTCCATCATGCCGGAGCGGAATCCACGCGGACCGTCCCTGAGCCGATACAAGAGTGTGCGCGGCGGATCCTGGAAGAGCAAGCCCCACATGCTGCGGGCGGCCACTCGCGGCGGGGCGCCGCCGGACCAACGGTCCGCTACGATCGGTTTCCGCTGCGCAAAGTCCTTCCACTGACGCGTGTCTCCCCTTTCTACCCTCAGAAACTTCTTCCCGCCAAAGAGGTATAATTTCGCCCATGACCTGCCCAATCTGTCGAAAAACGACCACCTGGGAAGGGAATCCCTGGCGGCCGTTCTGCTCCGAACGCTGCCAACTGATCGATCTGGGCGCGTGGGCCGCAGAGCGTTACCGGGTCCCCGGTCCCGGTCTCCCGACCGAACCCTCTGAGCCGGAATCCGAATAGGTCCAAATTCGGCGCATACCGCGTCCAGTGCCGGCTTCCTTTCAGCCGGCCTTATGGCCTTGAGTTCCATCTCGGAACACCACAGCGAGACTTGTGGACGGCAGTCCCCATGACCCCGTGGAGTTGCAGCCCATTACTCCACAAAGCTGTTCGCTGCGAGCTGCGTGCTGTTTGCTACGGCCCTGCGGTGTTGAGATCAGGAGTGCCGGTGCGTCAGCGTGTAGCGATGCAGCCATGCGGGATCGAGCTGCACTTCGGCTCCGATCGGGCAGAAACTCGGCCCTGACCGAGTATTGCTCTCCACCTGCGCCGTCAGCGTGCCGCTCTCCACCTCCACGACCGCAAGATGTTCGTAGATCTCCACGATGCAGCTCGTCTTGGACGCATTGCGCTCGGCCGGAACGAGACGAGCGACGACCGGCGCTTCCAGCGTGATGAGATCGCCCGGGTGAAAGGCCGGGCGCTCCGCTGCCTCCCGGTAGCCCCAAAACCCGAGGCCGACGACCGAGACACCGAGCGCCGCGAGGATCGATCGGAAGCGCCGAGGATAGGAAACCTTGAGCCATCGGACGAAACCGACCGCCCCCACCACGAGCAGCAGTCCGATGAAGCCGAGCACAAGAAAGATCAACGCCGCGCGCAGATTCACCGTGGGATTTCTCCTTTAGCCGCAGCGGGATGAATCCTCGGGCGGACCGGCGACCAATCTGTCACGAGCCGGGTCCGCGGGGAGAAGGCCCGGACCTTCTCCGGGGTTGCACACGCCGGCGTTCATGCGGTACGTAGCCACAAGTAGGCGCCCAAGATCGCCATCGTCGCAAAATTGACCGGCACGCCGACGCGGTCGTAGTCACGCGAGGCGAGGTTGTACCGCTCTGCCGGCCAGGCCGTCAAGCAAAGCGCGTTCCCGTGGAAAGATCCACCGCGCGACCGCCACGCATTCAAGGCCGAACGGGAGATAGCCCGCGTAGCCGAGGATCGGCATCTGGAAGATTTGAAACCGGTGCACGAACGGGATCGCATACTCCCAGTGGGCGAGGCTCTTGACATTCCACATCTCCCAAAAGAAGCCGCACAACAGCGCGGCCAGGGCGGGCAGCCAAAGCGGCCGCCAATCGCCATGAGTCAGTGGTGAGAAGATGGTTTCCTCACCCAACACCGTCTGCAGCGCGGTGATCAGGAGCAGCGGCGCGACCCAGACCAGCGGAAACAGATAGTTCGGCCAGAGGCCGATCCCGATCAGCCCACCGGATCCCAGCACCAGGACAGACCAGCCGACCAACTTCGCGTTGACCATCCGGATCGGCCGCCACTTGTCCAACCCGGCACTGAGCCGCGGATACGATGCCAGCCATTCGGTTGTCCCGAGCACGGCCGGAAGCACCGTGGAGAACGGGATCGTCGCATGGATGAAGTACTCGAGCGGCGTGAACTCCTGGACTCCCATGTAGTACCAGTTCTGCACGAAGCGATTGAGATACTCGAAGAACCACCAGAACGCCGAGCTGAGGGGAAAGAGCAAGAGAAAATACCGGGGCCGGTCCCGCATCATGCAGCGCCCGGTCCGGGCAAACGTCCGGGCGTTGACCGCCAGGATGTAGCCGAGCCAGAGCGGCGTGAAGGTGAACGGTTGGAACAGCTCGAACCACGGAAAGCGATTCCAGGCCAAGACCCAGGCGACAACCGTCAGCCCAACCCCCAGCCAGCCCCACCAAGGCAGGACGTGACGCGTCACGTGTGAAGCGTGAAGCGTCACCGAGGACCGACGAGATCCGAGATCCGAGATCCGCGCGAGGGACGAGGAGATCCGAACGACGAATGGATAGACCGTGCCGAGGATGGCAATCGCCAGCACCACAAACACTGACCAAGAGAACGGCTCATGTTCGACGTAGCGGGTGCGTGGGGGAAATTCCAGGTAGCGCTCGAGCGGCTGGCCGGCAAGGAGCACGCCCAACAGCGGCAAGCCGAGAAGCAGCGTGACCACGAACGCAATTCTGGTGATCCGCAGCATCACCTGAACCTGCGTCCTTCGACGAGGGTTCGCAGCGTTCGCGCGTTAGCCACGGCATGACCTTCCGCATCGTTGTTGAAATACGCGTACACGTCGAGCCCGTCGCCCAGGTACCGTTTGATCTTTTTCGCCTCTTCAGCCAGTTCCTTCTTCGTATAGCAGGACGCAAACAATTTTGTCCGCCCGTGAAACCGCAGATAGGTGAACCCGGCGGTCAGCACATCCTTCCGCGGATAGCGGGGCGAATCCGCGATACACAAGGCCGCCTCGTGCCGGCTCAGCAGGCGATAGACGTCGTCCGTGAACCAGGAGTCGTGGCGGAACTCGAAGGCGAGGCACAATTGGTGAGATTTGGAGACCGCCTGTTGGGCGATCTTCAGAAAGTTCTCCAATCGCGCAAGATCGCAGCGGAACGACGGCGGGAACTGAAACAGAATCGGTCCCAGGTGCGGGCCGAGCGAGCGGGCGTTTTGCAGGAAGACGCGCCAGGGGTCTTCCACATCGACCAGCCGCTTGGTATGAGTAATCAGCCGGCTGGCCTTGACCGCGAAGACAAACCCCTCCGGCACCTGCGCCGCCCATTTCTCATACGTCGCCGGCCGAGGGAGATGGTAGAAGGAATAATTGACTTCGGTGGTGGAGAACTCCTTGGCGTAGAACTCCAGAAACCGAGCGCTGGGCAGGTCTTCGGGATAGAAAGTCCCCTTCCAACTCGGATAGGTCCAACCCGACGTGCCGATGAGAATGCGGGGCATAACTGATCCAGTGCGAAATTCACCGGTTGGGATGTGTATTGTATACGAATCCTACTTGTCGCTGTGTGGCGTTTTCCTTCCAAGGTGCTTGCACAACTGTGCAGGGGAAATCATCTCGGCCGGAACACGGCAGGTAGGCGCCGCTACAGGACCGCTCTAAAGCTTAGCAGAGAGCAATGTTTGGATGATGCGTTCGAGGTCGGTTATGAACGTGTTTATCCTTTGGGCAGTCGCTGCCTTGTACAATTCGCTCAACTCTGCGCGAAAGGTTTTGTGAGCCGGATGCCTCGGTAAGTTCAGAAGCTTTTGAAGCTCCTTGGGATTTGAAGGCAGGTTCGTCTTCAATGAAGCCCGTCTCATCGAACGAAGGAAACAGTCTTCCAACTCCGGCTTCAAGATGATCAGATGCCGGCCTGACTTGCTGCGTCTTTCCAGGTCATCAGTTCTATCTATAACTTCCATTTGATCCCGTAGAGGGTGATGGGAACTCCCGGGATCTTCGTCCACCATTCCGATATGAGCCAGAGCCTTTTTCAGGAGATCGTTGACCACTTCGCCCTGGCCAAAGCTGTGGCGTTTTCGAAGTGGGAGATGGCGATGGTCACGAAGAAAAAGGACAACGTCTTCGTCGGCGTAACACTCATACGCAAACGTGAGCGTCATGATCCGATGAAGTCGTCGAGATTGAAGAAGACGCTCGCGCCCAGCACGACCACCTTGGCGGTATCTTCCTGAGTGAGCAGCTTCGCACCTGTGCCGCCTTCCTTGTCACGATAGCAGACAAAAATGGCGAGGTCCTCGGCGGGCGTCTTTTCGACGATACCGGTTAAGAAATACGGGTTATGAGTAGTCAGGAAGAACTGGTTCGAGCGATCCGCGCCGATCATCTCACCGAGGGCCTTTGGATAAGGCGGAAACGCGAAGACATCCGGCTCGTCGAACACTAAGGTCACTTCTTCCGAGGATTGAAGAATCGCGCCATAAAAAAACTGTCTTTTCAAGCTATCCGACAGCAAGTCCAAATTGTAATCCAGGATTTCATCCTGTCTGACTTCCGAAAGCCGGAACGTCCGCTGAGCTTGATCGAACCTCAATTTCCAATTGAGTCCGGCCACTGTATCCTTCAAGAACTCATAGACCCGAGCATTGTGCCGAGCAATGTAAAGTAAGTTGGGGCCATGGGGAGGAGTGATCGCCTTCGTACCTAGATGATAACCGCTGTTGTACTGCCAATCCTGGGAAGTGGTATAGGAATAAAACCGAATCCAGTCTAAGGCAGGGATATGGCAAAAGCCACCAAAGTTAACAGTGGGAGATCCGTATGAAGGGAAGCTAATCTTTAGTCGACGGTCCGGTCCTCCTGCGATTGCCGCCTTCAGCGCCACCTGTTGCGCCTGGTGCGCGGCGGGTGGAGCACCGAGATGCATAGAAATCTGGAACGGCTGATCAAAAAATTGTCGATAGAAGAGCGGATCGAAGCCGAGTTCTGGCCGGAGGCGGAGAGATGGGCCCAACGACCAGCCCCAACCAAGCCCGGACAGAAAGCCCAGAGCCTCCAGAATGTTGGTTTTGCCGGTGTCGGGAGCGCCGATAAAGACGTTAACCTTTCGGCATGGAATGGAAAGCGACTTGATCGATTTGAATCGTTCTATCGAAAGTTTCTCGATCACAACCGCCTCCGCGGGACAACGCCGGCGGCCTATTGCATCTTTATTCGGCGGGTTGGATTTTAGCAAAGCGGGACTTGGAAAGCACTCTCTTCTCTGACTTCCTTGGCTGGACCAGACTCGGGATACTGTCTTTTAGACCAATCCTTCATCGATAGGACGGTGGAGGGTTGGTCCTGCACTGCGAATTGAGTCGAAAGACTTACGTGCGGTCGTGCGACCCATTGCACACAGACAGCAATAGGTTCCCCGGCGCTTGAGCAGCGCAGGCCCCACCATCCCTCTCTTCGGAGCTGTTTTGTGGACTTGCGGGAAGCTCAGGGGACGGGAACGAGCGAGACGGGCGAGGAAGCCCTCACAAATTCGATTCCACAGCCATCCGGTAAGCGACGTCCATCGTTTGGAATTTGATCCCGACTGGAGTGTGTCGCAGTTCCTCATCGAGCACCTGATTCACCAAGCGCCAGCGCTTCATGTACTCGCGGGCTTCTTTCTTGCTGATCTTCTTCATCTCACCGCCGCCTTCGCACTCCGGCCCGCCCGCAGATACTTGTCCACGCCGGCGGCCATCTTGCGGCCTTCGGCGATGGCCCAGACGATGAGCGAGGCGCCGCGTTTGACGTCGCCGCCGGCGAAGACGCCTTCGACGGAGGTCATATAATTGTCGTCCACGGCCACGTTGCCGCGCGCGTCGTACTTGACGCCGAAGCTGTCGAGCAGGCCGTTCTTCACCGGGCCGGTGAAACCCATCGCCAACAAAACGAGATCGACTTCCATCTCGAACTCGGTGTTCGGGATCGGCACGAACCTGCCGTTCTCGAAGGCCACCCGGTGCGCATGCAGCTTGGTCACATGCCCGTTGCGGCCGGTGAACTTCGTCGTCGAGACGCTCCACTGCCGGTCGCAGCCTTCCTCATGCGCGTGCGAGGTGCGGAGCTGCATCGGCCAGAGCGGCCACGGCGTTGAATCGGCCCGCTGCGGCGGGGGCTCCGGCAGCAATTCGAATTGATGCACTTCCGTGCAGCCCTGCCGGTGTGCGGTGCCTAGACAGTCCGACCCGGTGTCGCCGCCGCCGATGATGACGACGCGCTTGCCCTTCGCGGTGATCGGCTCGTCCGCAATCACGTCGCCGGCGTTCCGCTTGTTCTGCTGGGTAAGGTAGTCCATCGCGAAATGGATGCCCTTGAGCTCCCGGCCCGGCACCGGCAGGTCGCGCGCCTGTTCCGCGCCCATGGCCAGACACACCGCGTCGAACCGTCGGCGCAGTTCTTCCCCGCTGATGTCCCTGCCGACATGGACGCCGGTCTTGAACTCGACGCCTTCGGCCTTCATCTGCTCCAGCCGCCGGTCGATGACCCATTTCTCCATCTTGAAATCGGGAATCCCGTAACGCAGTAGGCCGCCGATCCGGTCGGCCTTCTCGAACACCGTGACGCTGTGACCGGCCCGCGCCAGTTGCTGCGCCGCGGCCAGCCCGGCCGGAC
The DNA here is from genome assembly GCA_040755395.1 of Nitrospirota bacterium. Lineage (NCBI taxonomy): Bacteria > Pseudomonadati > Nitrospirota > Nitrospirota bacterium. Next base: position 18,506 of record JBFMAX010000014.1, on the reverse strand, counting down.
CGGAGCCCACGACGGCCACGGTCTTGCCGGTGCGGGTCGTCGGCAGGACGGGCTGCACCCAGCCTTCGTCGAACCCCTTGTCGATGATGTTCCACTCGATAACGCGGATCGACACCGGATCGCTGTTGATCCCCAGCACGCAGGCCGATTCGCAGGGAGCGGGACAAAGCCGGCCGGTGAACTCCGGGAAATTGTTCGTAGTGTGGAGCGCTTTCAGTGCGTCTTTCCAACGCCCGCGGTGGACGAGGTCGTTCCACTCCGGGATCAGATTGACGACCGGACAGCCGTTGGTGCTTTGGCAGAAGGGCACCCCACAGTCCATGCACCGCGCGCCCTGGATCTGGAGTTTGTCTTCCGGCATCGGCTCGTAGAATTCCTTCCAGTCGAGCACGCGCAGCTCGACCGGCCGGCGCTTAGGGCCCTCGCGGGCGTATTTCATGAAGCCTTTCGGGTCAGCCATTCGCTACTCGTATTTCGTCGTTCGTATCTCGCATCTCGTCGCATGTGTCACGCACGGTTCACGAGATACGCGTCACGCATCACGTCTTTTAATGCGCCACCATCTCTTTTTCCCGATGCGCCTGTTCTTTGGCGGCCGCCGCTTTCCGTTCGGCCAGCACCCGTTTGTAGTCGATCGGCATGATCTTGACGAACTTGGGGAGCATCGCCTCCCAGGTCTCCAACACCAGCTTGGCCTTGCGGCTGCCTGTGTACTTCAGGTGCGATTCGATCATGCCGCGCAACAACTGCTTGTCTTCGGCGGTGACGACCCTCTCCAGTTCCACCATGCCCAGATTGCAGCGGGACTCGAATCTGCCGTCCTCGTTCAGCACGAAGGCGATCCCGCCGGACATGCCGGCCGCGAAGTTCCGCCCGGTCTTCCCCAACACCACCACGACGCCGCCGGTCATATATTCGCACCCGTGATCGCCCGTTCCTTCGATCACCGCCCGTACGCCGCTGTTCCGGACCGCAAACCGTTCGCCAGCCGTCCCATAGAAATAGCACTCGCCTTGGGTCGCGCCGTAGAGCGACGTGTTGCCGATCAGGATCGTCTCCTCCGGCACATAGGTGCAGCCCTTGGGCGGGTACACGATAATCTTGCCGCCGGACAGCCCCTTGCCCAGATAGTCGTTGGACTCGCCCTCCAGGATCAACGTGATGCCCCGGGAGAGAAACGCGCCGAACGACTGCCCGGCCGAGCCGGTGAACTTGATCGTGATCGTGTCGGGCGGCAGCCCCTCCAACCCATACTTCTTCGCGATGCGGCTGGAGAGCATGGTGCCGGTCGTCCGGTTCACGTTCCGGATCGGTAGATCGAGCGCGACCTTCTCGCCCCGCTCGATGGCCGGTTTGCACAGCTCGATCAACTGGTTGTCGAGCACATTCGCGATGCCGTGATCCTGCTTCTGGACGCAGTACCGGGCGACCTCGGGTCCCACCTCGGGCATCGTGAGAAGCGGCGTTAGGTCCAGACCTTTGGCCTTCCAATGGTCGATGGCCTTTTGGACTTTCAACTTGTCCACTCGGCCGATCATCTCGTCCATCTTGCGGAAGCCTAACTTGGCCATGAGCTGCCGCACTTCCTCGGCCACGAAGAAGAAATAGTTGACGACGTGCTCCGGCTGGCCCGTGAATTTCTTGCGCAGCACCGGGTCCTGCGTCGCCACTCCGACCGGGCACGTGTTCAGGTGGCACTTGCGCATCATGATGCAGCCTTCGACGATCAGCGGCGCCGTCGAGAACCCGAACTCCTCCGCGCCCAGCAGGGCCGCGATCACCACGTCGCGCCCGGTCTTCAATTGACCGTCGGTCTCGACCCGGATCCGCCCGCGCAGGTCGTTGACCACCAGGGTCTGATGCGTCTCGGCCAGCCCCAGTTCCCACGGGATGCCGGCATATTTAATGGAAGAGAGCGGCGACGCGCCCGTCCCTCCGGAATCGCCGCTGATCAGCACCTTGTCGGCATGGGCTTTGGCCACCCCGGCCGCGACCGTGCCGACCCCGACCTCCGCCACCAATTTCACGGACACATCCGCCTCCGGATTCGAGTTCTTCAAGTCGAAGATCAACTGCGCCAGATCTTCGATCGAATAAATGTCGTGATGCGGCGGCGGCGAGATCAACTGGACGCCCGGCGTGGAATACCGCAGCTTGGCGATGACCTCGTCCACCTTGTGACCGGGCAACTGTCCGCCTTCCCCGGGCTTGGCGCCCTGCGCCATCTTGATCTGCAGTTCTTTGGCGTTGACGAGATAGTGGGACGTCACACCGAAGCGGGCCGACGCCACCTGCTTGATAGAGGAATTCTTGGAGTCGCCGTTCGGGAGCGGAATGAAGCGTTCGGGGTCTTCGCCGCCCTCGCCGGTGTTGCTCTTGGCGCCGATCCGGTTCATCGCGATGGCCAAGGTCTCGTGCGCTTCTTTGCTGATCGCGCCGAACGACATGGCCCCGGTCGTGAACCGCTTGACGATCTCCTTGGCCGGCTCCACTTCCTCCAGCGGGATCGGCTCGGGCAGGAACTTGAAGTCCAGCAGGCCGCGCAGGTTCGAGCGCCGCTTGCTCTCGTCGTTCACCAGCGCGGCGAACTCGGCGTAGGTCTTGGCATCGTTGGCGCGCGTAGCGTGCTGCAGCTTATAAATGGTCTCCGGATTCCAGTTGTGATGCTCGCCCTGCACCCGGTAATGAATCTCTCCGCCGAAGTCGAGCTGGCGAATCGGCGCCGGCGCATAGGCCAGCGCATGCCGCCGCAGGGTCTCCTCGCCGATCTCGCGGATCCCGATCCCTTCGATCCGCGAAGCCGTGCCGGTGAAATAGCGGTCGATCAGTTCACGGTTCAGGCCGATGGCCTCGAAGATCTGCGCCCCGCAGTAGGACTGCACGGTGGAGATGCCCATCTTGGAGAAGATCTTGAGCAGCCCCTTGTTGATCGCCTTGATGAACTTGCCCTCGGCCGTCTGCGCGTCCAACCCCTCCGGCAAGTAGCCGTCGCGCTCCATGTCCACCAGCGTCTCGAACACGAGATAGGGGTTGATCGTCCCCGCCCCGTAGCCGATCAGACAGGCGAAATGATGCACGTCGCGCGGTTCGCCGGTCTCGAGGATCAAGCCCACTTCCGTCCTCGTGCACTCCCGCACCAGATGGTGGTGCACTGCGGCGATGCCCAGCAGACTGGGGATCGGCGCCCATTCTTCGTTGACGCCCCGGTCGCTGAGGATCAGGAACCGATCGCCTTCCCTGATCGCCTCGGACGCCTGGTGACACAACTCCTCCACCGCCGCGCCGAGCCCGTCCGGGCCCTCGGCCACGCGGAACAGCATGCGTAAGGTCTTGCTCCGGAAATGCGGGTCCTCGAGCTCCCGGATTTTCTGCAAGTCCGCATTGGTCAGGATCGGTTGCTTGACTCTGATCCGGCGGCAGGATTCCGGATGCTCCTCCATGAGATTGGGTTTGGGCCCGATGTTCGTGACCAGCGACATGACCAATTCCTCGCGGATCGGATCGATCGGCGGGTTGGTCACCTGGGCGAACAGTTGCTTGAAGTACTTGAACAGCAGTTGCGGCCGCTCCGACAGCACGGCCAGCGGCGTGTCTGTGCCCATGGAGGAGACGGGCTCCTCGCCGGTCACCACCATCGGGGTGATGACCATTTTCAGCTCTTCCACCGTGTAGCCGAACGCCTGTTGGCGCTGGCGGATCGTCGGGTGGTCCGGCTGCGGCACGTTCAGCGGCTCCGGCAACTCGTCGAGCGAAATGCGGTACTGTGTGACCCAAGAACGGTAGGGCTTGCGGCCGACGATATCGGCCTTGATTTCTTCGTCGTCGATGATCCGCCCCTGTACCGTGTCGACCAGGAACATGCGGCCGGGCTGGAGCCGGCCTTTCTGGCGGATTTCTTTCACGTCCGCCGGCAACACGCCGGCTTCGGACGCCAGCACGACCAGGTCATCGGTCATGACCTGATACCGGCAGGGCCGGAGGCCGTTGCGGTCCAGCGTCGCGCCGATCAGCTCCCCGTCCGTGAAGCAGACGGCGGCCGGCCCGTCCCACGGCTCCATCATCGCCGCGTGGTATTCGTAGAACCCGCGACGGTCCAAGTCCATGTGCGGATTGCCGACCCAGGGCTCCGGGATCAGCATCATCATCGCGTGCGGCAGCGAGCGGCCGCCCAAGACCAGGAACTCCAGCGCATTGTCCAGACAGGCCGAGTCGCTCTGATGCTCGTACACGATGGGGAACAGCTTCGGCAGGTCCTCGCCGAACAGGTCCGACTTCAACCGGCCCTGTCTGGCCCGCATCCAGTTGACGTTGCCCTTGAGCGTGTTGATCTCGCCGTTGTGGCAAATGTAGCGGTACGGATGCGCCAAGGGCCAGGTGGGGAAGGTGTTCGTGCTGAAACGCGAGTGCACCAACGCCAGCGCGCTCACCACGCTGGAATCGGTCAGGTCCTGGTAATACTGCGGAATCTGACGGGGCAGCAGCAGCCCCTTATAGACGATCGTGTTGCTGGACAGGCTCGGGATATAGAAGTGTTCACGGCCCTCGATGGCCGATTCCCGGACCGCCTTCTCCACGCGTTTGCGGATGACGTAGAGCTTGCGCTCGAACTGGCCCTCGTTGAGGATGTCGCGCGCGATGAAGACCTGCCGGATGACCGGCTCCGTCCGGCGCGCCACCGTGCCGATCGCCTCGCTCTTCACCGGCACGTCGCGCCAGCCGAGCAACCGCGCGCGTTCCTCGGCGATTACCTTTTCGACCAACACCTCGCATGGCTTGCGCGCGGCGGCGTCGCGCGGCAGGAACACCATCCCGACGCCGTATTCGCCCGCGCCCGGCAGTTTGATCCCGACATCCGCCGCCGCCCGCCTGAGAAATTCGTGCGGCACCTGGAGCAGAATGCCGGCCCCGTCGCCCGTGCAGGGGTCGCATCCCTGCGCGCCTCGATGGAACAGATTCTCCAGGACCTGCAAGCCCTTCTGCACGATGCTGTGGGACTTCTGTCCCTTGATGTTGACGACAAACCCGATCCCGCAGGAATCTTTCTCGAATCGAGGATCGTAGAGCCCTTGCTTCGGGGGCAATCCGGGAACCATCATCATGTTGTCTCTCACGTCTCTATCTAACTAAAAGGCAGGTGCTGTGCCTGTCGGTCGGACCGTTCTTGGAAGGCAGAACGCGTGCGGGCCCGTGAACGACGTAACCGTGTAACTCATTGGGAAATTGAATCGACACCTTACTGGATGGGCCCTTCTTCTGTCAAGATTCGGGCGCGCACGAGCGCCTCTACTCGCTTGACTTTGTTTCACCCGCTGCCCTACTATCCGCCGCATGTCTCACGGACCCGTCGCCTCGACGATCCAGACGATGACCGATGTGTGGGAGGCCTATCGCGAGGAACTCCAAGGCGTCGAAGATCAGGTCCGGAAAAACCTCGACTCGAAAGTCGCGCTCGTCAACACCGTCGCCGCCCACATCCTCAGCAGCGGCGGCAAACGCATCCGCCCCCTGCTGCTCCTCCTCTCCGCCCGTCTCTGCGGCTATACGGACAAAGACGATCTGTTGCTGGGCAGCTTAGTGGAATATATCCACACCGCCACGCTGCTCCACGACGATGTCGTGGACGACGCGGACCTGCGGCGGGGGCGCCGGACGGCGCGCAAAGTCTGGGGCAACCAGATCAGCATCCTGGTCGGGGATTACCTCTATTCGAAAGCCATCTGCCAGATCGTCGAATTCCGCAGCCAGGCGATCAACGAAGTGCTCTCGGAGGCCTGCCGGAAGATGGCCGAAGGTGAGGTCCTCCAGCTTTACTACAACGGCAATCCGGCGATGCCCGAATCGGAGTACCTGCGCATCGCCGAACATAAGACCGCCGGCCTCATGGCCGCTTCGTGCCGCATGGGCGCGATCATCGGCGGCGCGTCCGAGGAGAAACAGGAGGCCTTGTTTCGCTTCGGGCAGCACCTCGGCATCGCGTTTCAGGTGGCGGACGACACGTTGGACTATGCGGCCAACGGGGACCGTTTGGGAAAATCGCTGGGGCAGGACCTGCGGCAGGGGAAGGCGACCTTGCCGCTGCTGCACCTCCTCCAGCATTGCTCGGACGAAGACAAGCAGATGATCAAAGACTGCATGGAAACGCGGACCCTGACCGAACCGGATCTGCTGCGCATCATCGCGCTGATGCAGGAGTACGGATCGATCGCGTACGCGATGGACCGGGCCCGCGCGTTCGTGACCGCGGCGAAGCGCGATTTGGAGTTGTTCGACGATTGCCCACCCAGGCGAGCGCTGTCGGTCGTCGCCGACTACATGGTGAGCCGCGACCGGTAGCTTGGACGACAGACACACCCGCCGCCACCGTTTCTCCATCACGTTCATCGTTCATGCGGAGTCGTCATGGCGAGCATCCTTCCGTTGCAAGGCACACTCTACAATCCGGCCGTCGTGGGCGATATTCGCAACGTCGTCGCGCCGCCGTACGACGTGATCGACGCCGCAACCCAGCGTGCGCTGTACGAGCGGCATCCCCAGAACATCGTCAGGTTGGAACTGGGGCTCGACGAGCCGGGCGACGGGCCGACCTCCAACAAGTACACGCGCGCAGCCGCGTGGCTCACGGATTGGCTGCGGACCGGCGCGCTGCGCCGCGACTCGCAACCGGCCGTGTACTACCACACCATCGAGTACCGGCCGCCGGCGGGCGACCCGGGCGGTTCCATGCGGACGCTCAAAGGGTTTCTCGCGACCGCCGAACTGGAAGAGTTCGGGACCGGTCACATTTACCCGCATGAAAACACCCGCGCCGCGGCCAAGACGGATCGGCTCAGCCTGCTGGAAGCCTGCCGGGCCAATTTCAGCCCGATCTGGGCGCTCTATTCAGACCCGGACGGTTCGATCATCGCCTTGCTGGAGCGAGCCGTTGAGGCCGACAAGCCGCGGATCGAGTTTCAGGATGACGCGGGCTTTCGCCAGCGCCTGTGGGCGGTCACGGATCCTGCCGTCCTCGACCTGCTCATCGCCGCCATGAAGCCGAAGCCGTTGTTCATCGCGGACGGGCATCATCGGTACGAGACGGCGCTGACGTATCGGCGGCTTCGCCGCGAGCGGGCCGGCGCTTCCACATCCATCGCCCGCCAGCCTTACGACAGCGTGCTGATGCTCTTCGCCGGCCTGGAGGACCCCGGCCTGACCGTGCTGCCGACGCACCGCGTGCTGAGCGCCGCCGTCCCGCCCGTTCAGCGCCTGCAAAGCCTGCTGGGCGAAGCGTTCGAGTTCCACGCGTTCCCCTTCACCAGCGCCGATGAACCGGCCGTCAGGCGGCGATTCCTGCAGGCGCTCCGCGAACGGGGACAGTCCGCCACGGTGTTCGGCCTCGCCTGCCGGGATGCCGGCGCCTATACGATCCTCGCGCTTCGCCCGCAGCACCGTCCTTCTACCGCCTCTCCCCGAGACCGGTTGGACGTCTCCATTCTCCAGCACCAGGTGATCGCCAAGCTCTGCCCGACCCAGCGCGAACAGGAAGCCATCCTCTACACCAAAGACGACGACGAGGCGCTCGACTGGGTTCGCCAAGGAACCGGGGAAGCCGCGCTCCTGCTCAATCCGACGAAAGTCGGCGAAGTCCGGGCCGTGGCGTCCGCCGGCGAGCGCATGCCGCACAAGTCGACCTATTTCTTCCCCAAGCCGCTGACTGGGCTGGTGATCAATGTGATGGAGGAACCCGTGACGCGTAACCCGTAACGCGTAAGGGGTCAGGCGCATTCCATGACGGGACCGAGTGCTATAAAGGTGATAGTTGACAGCTAGGAGCTATTTGCTGCTCGCTATTCGCTACGGACCGAGAAGATGAACGCCAAGATCCTGGTCGTCGACGACAACCCCGACATCCTCACGATGCTCAAGGATCGGCTGGAGTCGCTCGGCTATCGCGTCGTCACGGCGGGAGACGGCGAGCGCGCGCTGGCGGCGCTCGACCAGGAGTCCCCCAATCTCGCGCTGCTCGACCTGGAATTGCCGCGCCAGTCCGGTCTGGAGGTGTTGAAGCACCTCTCCGCCAACCGCCCGGGCCTGCTCGCGGAAACTCCGATCATTATGATGACCGCGTACGGCACCATCCCGACGGCCGTCGAGGCCATGAAGTTGGGCGCCTATGATTTTCTGACCAAACCTCTGGACAAGGACCACCTGCTGATCGTCATCCGCAAGGCGCTCGACTGGGTGTCGGCGAAACGCCGGATTGCCGTGCTCGAGTCGGAGCTTCAGAGCAGGTACGCGAGAATCGTCGGCGACAGTCCCAAGATGAAATCGCTCCTGGAAGCGGCCCAGCGCGCGGCCAAGTCGGACGCCAGCATCCTGCTGTTGGGAGAGACCGGGACCGGCAAGGAGCTCTTCGCCCGCTCCATCCATTATTGGAGCCCGCGTCAGGCCATGCCGATGGTGGCGATCAACTGCAGCGCGCTCCCGGAAGCCCTGCTGGAAAGCGAATTGTTCGGGTACGAGAAGGGGGCGTTCACCGGCGCGGATCGTCAGAAGAAAGGGCAGATCGAGATGGCGGACGGCGGGACCGTGTTCCTCGATGAGATCGGGGACATGCCTCTAAGCCTCCAGGCCAAGCTGCTGCGCGTGTTGCAGGACCGCGAATTCCATCGTGTCGGCGGCACGCGGCTCGTCTCCGTCAATATCCGCGTGATCGCGGCGACCAACCGCGATCTGAAGCAGGCCGTCAAGGCTGGCCAGTTTCGCGAGGACGTGTATTTCCGGCTGAGCGTCATTAACCTCACCCTGCCGCCCCTGCGCGAACGGACCGAAGACATCCCCGCGCTCGCGGAGTTTTTCCTCGAACGGCATATGCGGGAGACCAAACGGCCCGGCATGAAATTCAGCCCGGCCGCGCTCGAGGCCATGAAGCGGTATGTCTGGCCCGGCAATATCCGTGAACTGGAGAACGCGATCCAGCGCGCCGTCGTGTTGAGCCCCACCGATACGATCGAACCGGAAGTGTTGGCGATGTCGTTCCAGGACACGACCCATCCCGCCGGACCCCATCAGGCGCTCGCGTATGTGCGCCTCCCCTACCACGAGTCCATGGAAGCGCACAGCCGCTTCATCATCGACCAGGCGTTGCGTGAGGCGGAAGGGAACCAGACCAAAGCGGCCGAACGACTGGGGCTGCAGCGGACGTATCTGGCGAGGCTGATCAAGCAAAAGAAGGTTCGGCCGGACGATGAAGCGGAGGAGTGAGCGCGAGCCGAACGACGGCGGCCGACGCTACCGATTCCCGCCTGTTGCCGGGACGGACGCGCACCCGGACTTCCGCGCCGCCAGGTTGATCAGCCCGGCCTCCGCGTCCCGTTCGGTCTGCGCATACCGCTCCGGCGAGCCCACATCGGACCAGTAGCCTTCCGAATCGTAGCCCAGCACCGCCTCGCCGCGCTGGATCGCCGCGACATAGGCGTCGATGATGGACGAGGCTCGGCCCTTCGGCACGTCGCGCAGCAATCGGGGATGCAGGATGTGGATGCCCGCGAACATGCGCGGCTCGGTCGGGCCGGCGTCCGGCAATCCTCGTCCGGTGATCCTGACGATCCGGTGTTCCGTCCCCACTTCCACGAGTCCCCACCGTTCGGCCTCCGGATCTTTGCGCAGCACCAGCGTGGCGGCGGCCGCGCGCCGGCGGTGAAACTCGACCAGCGCGTCAAGGTCCAGCTCGAAGAGCGTGTCCCCGTTCACCACCAGGAACGGCTCCCCGGAAAAAAACGCCTCGACCTGCTTGATCCCGCCCCCGGTGCCCAAAATGACCGGCTCGCGCGAGTACGAAATCCGCAGCCCGTACCGGTCGCCGTCGCCCAACGTCTGCTCGATCATCGGCCCCAGGTGGTGCAGATTAATGACCACCTCGCGGAAGCCGTGCCGCTTCAACAACAGAAGGTTCCAGACGATGAGCGGCGTGCCGGCGACGGGCAACAGCGGCTTGGGAATCGTGTTGGTCAGGGGCCGCAGGCGTGTGCCCAGCCCAGCGGCGAGAATCATGGCCTTCATAGAGCCAATGAGAAATGAGGAATGAGAAATGTGGCATGGCGGGAAAACTTCTGCACACCATCATTACTCATTCCACATTCCTCATTTCTCATTATTCGGCTACTGAAGTTCCGGCACGTATGGTGTCAGATGTTTCCGCAGCGCCGCCAGCTCAGGATACTTCTCCAAATTGCGCCGCACGTAGCCCAAGACCCGAGGAATGTCGGCCAGGAATTTCGGGTTCTTCTTCACCCGGTCGATATAGACGAAGCGGCCCGCCGCTTTGAGATTCCGCTGGATGCTCGTCCAATCGAACAGCCGCTGAAACGCGCCGCGGTCGGTCCAGACGTGTTTGTGTTCCGCGAGCTGCGCCGTATAGTAGTCGATCAGGTCCTCGACGAGCCCTTCCTCCAGCGAGATATAGGCGTCGCGCAGCAGCGAGGCCAGGTCGTAGGTGGCCGGTCCCATCAGCGCGTCCTGAAAATCGAGTACCCCCAGCCGCGGGCCGTCGACCATCAGGTTGCGGGAATGATAGTCGCGGTGGGTAAAGACGCGCGGCAAGCCGGCCAGGATCTCGGCGATTTTCCGAAACTCGGCCCGGATCGCCTCCCAATCATCCGCGCACATGGGCTTCCCCCGCCGAGCCACGATCCCGTACTCCAGAAAATGATCGAATTCCCACATCAACAGCGGCACGTCGAAGCTCCGGTGGAACGCCACGCAGGCCGGATCGGCCGGAGACGTGGCCTTCAACTGCATCCGCACCAGGATGTCGATCGCCTGCCGGTAGAACGCCAAGACCTCGGCCGGAGACGCATCCCGGCACGCCTCCGTCAGCGTGAGGTCGCCGAAATCCTCCAAATAGAGGAGGCCCGCCTCCCGGTCGTAGTAGTACAGTCCGGGCACCGGAATTCCGGCCCGTTCCAGATGGGAATGCACGTTCAGGAACGGCAGCTCCGCGATCTGCGCCGACGCCCCGCTGACCGCTTCTTCCGATTGCTTGAAGGCTTCGGGCTCGGCAAGCTGCATGAGAATCAGCGACGGCGGCGGTCCGTCGCGTAACTCGACGCGAAAATAGCGACGGTTGGACGCGTCGCCGGCGAGCGGAGCGAGCGCGACAAGGTCCGCGCTGAAGGGCAGCTTGGTTCGGACGGTATACGCGACGAGATCGGGATCTGGCGGGGCGAGCGGAGTCTTCGGGGCAGCCGGATCGACCGTAGCCATCGGCCGCGCATTATACTCCGAGTCGTCGAGGATTGCGATCAGAAGGCCACGACCCAGTGCATCAGCAGAGCAATGGGTACCCCGACGGAGTTTCTTTGCGGTGTCCAACCCTGTAAGATGACCGCATGCGGTACGTGCACCTCGGCCGTTCGGGTCTGACGGTCAGCCGGCTCTGCCTCGGCACGATGAACTTCGGGCCGCATATCGACGAGTCTTCCAGTTTTCGGATCATGGACCGGGCGCTGGAGCTGGGGATCAACTTTTTCGACACGGCGAACGTGTACGGCGACAAAAAAGGTGAAGGGCTGACGGAGCAGATCATCGGCCGCTGGTTCGCGCAGGGCGGCGGCCGGCGCGACAAGGTCGTGCTGGCGACCAAGGTGTACGGCCGCATGGGCGACTGGCCCAATCAATCCAAACTGTCGGCGCTGCACATCACGCGCGCCTGCGAAGACAGTTTGCGCCGGTTGCGCACGGATCACATCGACCTGTATCAGATGCACCACGTCGATCGCGAGACGCCCTGGGACGAAATCTGGCAGACGATGGAACAGCTCGTCCGTGACGGCAAGGCCATCTACATCGGGAGCAGCAACTTCGCCGGCTGGCACCTCGCGCAGGCCCAGGAAACGGCCGGGAGCCGCCGGTTTCTCGGCCTGGTTTCCGAGCAGAGTCTCTACAACCTGAACCAGCGGATGATCGAACTGGAGGTGATCCCGGCTTGCGAGGCCTACGGGATCGGACTCATTCCTTGGAGCCCGCTGGCGGGCGGCCTCTTGGCGGGATCGCTGCGATCGGCACGGGTCGGGCGGCGCGCCGACGAGGATGTGAAGAAAGACGCGGATCAATACCGCGCGAGACTTGAAGCCTATGAGAAACTCTGTGCCGACCTCGGTGAGCAACCGGCCGACGTCGCGATCGCCTGGCTGCTGCATCAGAAGGCGGTGACATCCCCTATTCTCGGTCCCCGGACGCTGGACCAATTGAACGGATCCATGCGGGCGCTGGACATCAGGCTGAGCGCGGAGACCCTCAAGCGCCTCGACGAGATCTTTCCCGGCCCCGGCGGTCCCGCGCCGGAAGCCTACGCGTGGTGACAGACCCGCGAGTCTCGCCTGTCTCGCGAGCCTTGCGGTTCGTCAGTCCTCGCTGAGATACCGCCAGCCGATGACCCCGACCGTCGCACCGACGGTATCGGCGAGCCAATCCCATGCGCTCGCTTCCCGCAACGGCACAAATGCCTGGTGCACTTCGTCCGTCACCCCGTAGAGCGCCGCGGCAAGGATCGCGAGCGTCAGACTGTAGCGCGCTCCCCGGACTCCGGCCGCATATCGGAAGGCCCGATAGCACAACGCGCCCAACACACCGTACTCCGCCAGGTGCAACGTCTTGTCCCCCAGCTCCGTCAGAAACGAGGGCAGCGTCTCTTCAGGATGCGAGACCGAAGAGAGGGCGAAGATCAGCGTCGCGTAGGCCAGTGGCGGCGCCCAGTACCAACAGAGGAACGAGAGGCGGCGGATCAGCGACCCGTTTTGAATTCCGTTGACGTGCACGGCGCCTCGCCCATGACCGTCAGCCCCGGCGCAGACGGCCGCCCAGCAGGCTTGCAATCCGCGGGATTGTTTGCAACCCATCTACCCCTGTGACATACTGCGCTTGAATCTGCAAGCGCGTCCTGCGAATTCATCGCTCCATGAAAACCGTCCGGCTTTGCTTCCTCTGGCATATGCACCAGCCCTACTACACCGACCCGGTGGCCGGGTGTGCCAGCATGCCGTGGGTCCGTTTGCACGCCACCAAGGCCTATTTCGATATGGCGCACCTGCTGGACCGGTTTCCGGTCGTCAAGGCGACGTTCAATTTCACGCCCTCGTTGCTGCTCCAACTGCAGGAGATCGGCGCGGGCTCGGTGCGCGATGTGTTTCTGGACCATGCGGAACGGCCGACGGCCGATCTGACCTCGGCCGAGAAGGCGTTTATCATCCGGCACTTCTTCTCCGCCAACTGGGCCACGATGGTCCGCCCCTTCCCCCGGTATCACGAGCTGTTGGTCAAGCGCGGCGCGGACGTGCCAGGGCGCGATCTGGAACGGCTGGCCCGCCAGTTTTCCACGCAGGAACTGCTGGATCTTCAGGTCTGGCACAACCTGGCGTGGTTCGGATACGGCATGGTCGGTCGGTATCCGCGTCTGGCCGCGCTCCGGGCGAAGGCCCGCGGGTTCACGGAGGAGGACAAGCAGGAAGTCCTGGCGCTGCAGCGGACCGCCGTGCGGGAGATCATCCCCATGTACCGGCAGCTCGCCGACCGCGGCCAGATCGAATTGACGACGACCCCGTTCTACCACCCGATTCTTCCATTGATCATCGACACGGACTTTGCCCGGCGTGCGCGGCCCGAGCTTTCCCTGCCCGCGCGCTTCCAAGCCAAGGCAGACGCGGAGGCCCAGATCCGCCAGGCCGTCGCCTTTCACACCGCGACGTTCGGCCGGCCGCCGGCAGGGCTCTGGCCGTCGGAAGGTTCGGTCTGTCCCGAAATGCTTCCGCTGGTGCGCGCGGCCGGAATCCGCTGGCTTGCCACCGATGAAGGCATCCTGGCCCGGTCGTTGGAGGCTCAGCACCACCCGTGGGATCGACACGCCGCGCTCTACCGGCCGTATCTGGTCGGACAACCGGGAGAGGATCTCACGATCGTCTTTCGCGACCGCGACCTCTCCGACGCGTTCGGGTTCGTCTACCACAAGACCACCCCGGAGTCGGCAGCGGAGGACGTCCTGCGCCGCCTCGGCGCCATCATGGAAGACGTGCCGGCCGAACGCGCGTTGATCGCCGTGATCCTCGACGGGGAAAATCCTTGGGAGCATTACCACGACGGCGGGGAACGCTTCCTGTCGCTGCTCTACAAGGCCTTGGCCGACGGGGCCCTGAACCGCAGCGGCCAGGCCCAGGTGGCCCCCTCCACCGTCAGCGAGGCGCTGTCCGCCTGTCCGCCGACAACGCGGCTCGACCATCTGCATTCGGGTTCCTGGATCAACCAGGATTACAAGATTTGGATCGGGCACCCGGAGGACAACCGCGCCTGGGACCTTCTCCGGCACACCAGGTCCCGGTTGGCCGAGGTCAGTGGAACCCTGCCGGCCGAGCAAGCGCGAACGGCCTGGGAGGAACTCTACGCGGCGGAAGGCAGCGATTGGTTCTGGTGGTACGGCGACGACTTCGACACGGATTACAAGGTGGAATTCGACCGCCTCTTCCGCGCGCACCTGCGGAACGTCTGGACGCGCGCCGGGCTCCCGCCGCCGGAGTTGCTGACCCTGCCGATCATCGGGGACAGCGTCCGATTGGATGGAGACGAGGTCCGCCAACCGACCGGCTTGCTGAACCCCGTCATCGACGGACTTGTGACGGATTTCTTCGAATGGCAGGGCGCGGGTTCGATCAATCCCAACCCACCCCTCGGCGCCATGTGGAAGTCGGAGGGCCTCTTCCGCGCGATCTGGTTCGGCTTCAGCCTCGAGCAGTTGTTCCTTCGGCTGGACCCGGATGAGCGCACGCTGGAACGCCAAGCCGGGCTCACGGCGGAGATCCACCTGGCGCACGGCGGCCGCGCGCACAAGCTCGTCTTTTCGCTCGCCCCGGCCGGCGCCGAATCGTTCACCCTGCTGGCGACGGACGGAGGGCCTTACGTCGAGGTCGGAAGCTTCCGTTCGATCCGTCGCCGCAAGATCATCGAGCTGGCCGTGCCGTTCAAGGATCTGCAGGCCGAAGCCAGGCAGGAGTGGCGGCTCAGCGTCGTCGTGACGGAGCATGGCCTGGAAGTCGCCCGCTATCCGCACCATCAACCGGCCACGATCACGGTGCCGGATCGGGACTTTGAAGCCACGATGTGGAGAGTGTAACGGCGCTGCGCGCTGAATGAGGAATGTTGAATGAGGAATTAGGAATGCTGACTTCACGAGGTCGTGAGAAGGGATATGGTTTCTCTTCAATCCTTCACAATTCCACATTCCACATTTCTCATTTCCCGGAGGAACCATGCCTGAACTCAGACGCGATCCGATTGTCGGCCGATGGGTCATCATTTCGACGGAGCGGAGCGCCCGGCCGCAGGATTTTCTCCGCAACCTGCCGGCGCGATCGCCGTCGACGGCGCTGTGCCCGTTTTGCCCGGGCCAGGAGCGCCTGACACCCAAAGAGATCCTGGCCTATCGCCCGCAGCCCGGCGAGCCCAATTCGCCGGGGTGGACCATCCGCGTCGTGCCCAACAAGTTCCCCGCGCTGCAGGTGGAAGGCGAACTGGGGCGGGAAGGGATCGGCCTGTACGACCGCATGAACGGGATCGGCGCGCACGAGGTGATCATCGAGACGCCGAATCACAAGGACAGCCTGGCCGAGATGCCGGCCAAGCGGATCGAGGACGTGCTGTGGGCCTATCGCGATCGGATCGTCGACCTCAAGAAAGACGTACGGCTGCGGTATATCCTCATCTTCAAGAACCACGGCGCGGCGGCCGGGGCGACCCTGGAGCATACGCATTCGCAACTGATCGCCCTGCCGATCGTGCCGACCAGCGTCGTCAACGAAATCGAAGGATGCCGGACCCATTTCCAGCAAAAGGAGCGATGCATTTATTGCGATATCCTGCGCCAGGAACTCGGCGACGGGTCGCGTATCGTCGCCGAGAATCCGGAATTTCTCTGCCTCACCCCCTTCGCCGCGCGGTTTCCATTCGAGATGTGGATCCTACCCAAACGACATGCCGGCCACTTCGAGGAAAGCCAGAAAAGCCAATTCGAGTTTCTGGCGCCGATTCTGTCCGAGGCGCTGCGGCGGATGGACAAGGTCCTGGCCAAGCCGGCGTATAATTTCATCCTCCACAGCTCTCCCCAGCACGAGAAGACCGGCGACTTCTACCACTGGCACCTGGAACTCATCCCCAAGCTCACGCAGGTCGCCGGCTTCGAATGGGGCACCGGTTTCTACATCAACCCCGTCTCGCCCGAGGAATCCGCGAAATTTCTGCGCGAAGCGGAAATTTAGTTGCGAGGGAGAGCGGGATAGAGGTGGATGGGGCGCCTCTACCCCGTTACCCCGCTATCCCGTTACCTATCGCCTATTGCCTCGCGCCTCTTGCCACCCGTATCATGTGGCTATGAAGGTCCGGCTCAGCCACCCGGAACGATCCGTCGAAATCAAAGGCCCCAAGCGCGTCCGCGAGTTGTTGCGCGAGCTGAGCCTGGTGGCGGAAGCGCACCTCGTGATCCGCGGCGACGACCTGGTCACCGAGGACGAGCTGCTGGCCGACACGGACAGCGTGGAAGTGCGACCCGTCATTTCCGGAGGAAATGACGGGAATTATGAATTCTGAATTGTGAGTTCTGAATTGTCATTTCGAAACGGTTTGTGCCGGTAATTCAGCATTCATAATTCCTAATTCAGAATTTTGCCAGGCTATGCGCTGCATCAAATGCAAAACCAAAGCAGTCATCGGCCTCCCGCGGCACAATGCGGCCTTCTGCAAGCCCTGCTTCAACGAGTTCGTCCACGACCAGGTTGCGCGGGCGATCAAGGCCGAGCACATGTTCGGGAAACAGGACCGCATCCTGGTCGCCGTCTCCGGCGGCAAGGACAGCCTCGCGCTGTGGGACATTCTGCTCAAGCTCGGCTATCGCGCCGACGCGCTCTACGTCAACCTCGGTATCGGGAGCTACTCGGAGCAGTCGCAGCAGAAGGTGCAGACCTTCGCCGACACCGTCGCAGCCGCGCACGGTGCGAGGCTCCATATCCACAAGGTCGAACAGGAGAAGAAAAAAAGGGGACAGGCTGGTTTTCCGTTGATCCTCACCCGCGGAACGCGCTAACCTCCGTCCTCCATGCCCCGGATCCCTCGCGGCCTCTTGGCCGGCCACGCTTATCACGTCCCCAACCGCGGCAATGGCCGGGCCATAGTTTTTCACAAGGACGGCACCTACCGGGCCTTCCTCGATCTGCTCGCCGCGGCCAAGGCCCGCTTCCCCGTGCGCCTCCTCGGGTTTTGCCTCATGCCGAGCCATTTCCATCTGGTCCTGCAGCCCGCGACCGCGAGCACGCTCAGCCCCTTCATGCAGTGGTGGTTGACAAGTCACGTCCGGCGCTATCACCAAACATTACGACAGCAGCGGCCATGTCTGGCAGGGCCGCTTCAAGAGTTTCCCGATCCAGCAGGACGCACATCTCCTCACCGTGCTCCGCTATATACTCTGGAACCCCGTGCGCGCGGGACTGGTGCAGAGCGTCCAGGACTGGCCCTGGACCAGTCTGCATGCCCCCACGCTGCTGGATCCCTGCCCTGTCCCTCTGCCCGCCGACTGGGAGGGCTGGTTGGCGCAGCCGTTCTCGGAACCGGAGTTGAACGCACTCCGCCGCAGTGTCACACGACAAGCGCCCTATGGCGCACCTGAGTGGCAAGCGCACATCGCGACCACGCACGGGCTCGAATCGACCCTGCGACCGCGTGGGCGTCCCCGCAAGTCTTCGTATAAGTAGCCTGTCCCCTTTTTCCTCTCCATCGTAAGCAAAGGTCGCGAGACCGGCGGGACTGGCGAGACTCCCGAGACGATTGAGGGCGTCATAGGTGTAGGTGTTCGTCGCGGTGCCGTCAGTCAGCGTTAACCGGTTTCCATTCTTGTCATAGGTATAAGTCAACGTGACCGCCGGCTGGTTCGGGGACCCGTCCGTTTTCACGCTCGTCAGGCGATTGGCGAGATCATAGGTCATGGTCAGCTTACTATCGGGATCTTCAACTGTCAGCAGATTGCCGACCTGGTCATAGGTGTAGCTGGTGAGCAGGTTGCCCGGCAAGGTCTTGCTCAGCAGTTGGTTCACCGCGTCATAGGCAAAGCTAATTGTCTCATTCTTCGGCGTCACTCTCGTCAACAAATTATCCGCCCCGTTGTACGTGTAACTTTCCGTTTTTCCTAATGGGTCGGTGGTGGATGCCAAGCGATTCACCGGATCATAGGCAAACGTCGTCACCTGGTTCTTGGCATCCTTCACTGTCAGCAAGTTGCCGTTCCCATCATAGGTATACAGCGTCACCCCATTGGCCGGGTCCGTCACTTTCTTCAGCCGATTGAACGCATCGTATTCAAAGCTCGTCAGCGATTCAGCGCATCCGTACTGGTCGCCACGTTCCCCGCCGCATCGTAGGTCAAGGTGATCGTCCGGTTCAACGGGTCGGTGGTCGTGAGGAGCCGACCGAGCGTGTCGTACGTGAACGTCGTGGTC